>DAIMIM010000001.1:0-30437 GCA_036722755.1 Caldimonas sp.
ATCCAGCAAGGCGCCGCCGCCTACCTCGCCCGCCAGTACAAGACGATCGCCCTGGTCGGCGTCGTGCTCGCCTTGCTGATCTTCTTCTTCCTCGACCACACCACCGCTGCCGGCTTCGTGCTCGGCGCCGTTCTTTCCGGCGCCTGCGGCTTCATCGGCATGAACATCTCGGTGCGAGCCAATGTGCGCACCGCGCAGGCCGCGACCAAAGGCATCGGCCCGGCGCTCGACGTCGCCTTCAAGGGCGGCGCCATCACCGGCATGCTCGTCGTCGGCCTCGGCCTGATCGGCGTCGGCGCGTTCTTCTGGTACGTGAGCGGCGGAGGCGCCAAGGTCGATTCCGAATCGCTGAAGCCGCTGCTCGGCTTCGCCTTCGGCGCGTCGCTGATCTCGATCTTCGCCCGGCTCGGTGGCGGCATCTTCACCAAGGGCGCCGACGTCGGCGCCGACCTGGTGGGCAAGGTCGAGGCCGGCATTCCGGAAGACGACCCGCGCAACCCGGCGGTGATCGCCGACAACGTCGGCGACAACGTCGGCGACTGCGCCGGCATGGCCGCCGACCTGTTCGAGACCTATGCCGTCACGCTGATCGCGACCATGGCGCTCGGCGCCCTGATGGTCGCCGGTGCGACGATCAACGCCGTCGTCTACCCGATGCTGCTCGGCGGCGTCTCGATCATCGCGTCGATCATCGGCTGCATGTTCGTCAAGGCCTCGCCGGGCATGAAGAACGTCATGCCGGCCCTCTACAAGGGCCTGGCCGTGGCCGGCGTGCTGTCGCTGATCGCCTTCTACTTCGTGACCACCGCGATGTTCCCGCAGCCGATGGCGCTCGCCGCCGGTGGCAGCGTGTCGGCGATGGCGCTCTTCGGCGCCTGTGCCGTCGGCCTCGTGCTCACGGCGGCGATGGTCTGGATCACCGAGTACTACACCGGCACGCAGTACAAGCCGGTGCAGCACATCGCCCAGGCATCGACGACGGGCCACGGCACCAACATCATCGCCGGGCTCGGCGTGTCGATGCGCTCGACCGCATGGCCGGTGCTGTTCGTCTGCGTCGCGATCCTCGTGTCGTACACGCTGGCCGGCCTGTACGGCATTGCCGTCGCGGCGACCGCCATGCTGAGCATGGCCGGCATCGTCGTCGCGCTCGACGCTTACGGCCCGATCACCGACAACGCCGGCGGCATCGCCGAGATGGCCGAGCTGCCGGCCAGCGTTCGCGATGTCACCGACCCGCTCGATGCGGTCGGCAACACCACCAAGGCCGTGACCAAGGGCTACGCGATCGGCTCGGCCGGCCTGGCCGCGCTGGTCCTCTTCGCCGACTACACGCACTCGCTGGCAGGTCGCGGCTGGCACGGGTCGTTCGATCTGAGTGAGCCTCGAGTCATCGTCGGCCTCTTCATCGGCGGCATGATTCCCTACCTCTTCGGCGCGATGGCGATGGAGGCCGTGGGCCGCGCCGCCGGGGCGGTGGTGGTCGAGGTACGTCGCCAATTCCGCGACATCAAGGGCATCATGGACGGCAGCGGCAAGCCGGAATACGGCAAGGCCGTCGACATGCTGACGACGGCGGCGATCAAGGAAATGATCGTGCCGTCCCTGCTGCCGGTGGTGGCGCCGATCCTGGTCGGCCTGCTGCTCGGCCCGGCCGCCCTCGGCGGATTGCTGATGGGCACCATCGTCACCGGCCTGTTCGTCGCCATCTCCATGTGCACGGGCGGCGGCGCCTGGGACAACGCCAAGAAGTACATCGAAGACGGCCACTTCGGCGGCAAAGGCAGCGATGCGCACAAGGCCGCCGTCACCGGCGACACCGTCGGCGATCCCTACAAGGACACCGCCGGCCCGGCCGTCAACCCGCTCATCAAGATCATCAATATCGTCGCGCTGTTGATCGTGCCGCTGCTGCCGATGTCGACGGCGACAAGCGTCGATGCGACGCATGCGATGCCGACGGCGGCACAGGTCGCGCCGGCAGTGCTGCCTACGAGTTCCACGCCGCTCGTACCGGCCAGCGCGACCTCGCTCGAGCCGGCCGGTGCAGCGTCGTCGGCCTCGACGACGGCGCCGATGGTCGCGCCGACGTCCGAGCCCGCCGCGTCGGCCAACGCGAGCGCCAGCGCAGCGTCGAGCTGAGCGACTGCCGATGAAAAAAGGCCGGCTCGCGCCGGCCTTTTTTTTGTCACGCGACAGGATGCGCGCAACGGTGCAGCAGCTACCAGCCGCCGTCGCTCGATCCGCCGCCGCCGTCGAAGCCACCGCCCGCATCGACCGATCCGCCGGCGTCCCAGTCGTTGCCGGTGCCGAAATCGACACTGCGGTCCTCGAGGGCACGTGCCGCGTCGTCCGACGCCGCTGGCGAATCCGAGGTGCCGGCGTTGTTGCCGAAAAAGCCGTCGCTCCTGCGCTCGTCCCGGCCGCGGTCGAGCAGCCTTTCGGCGAGCATCCCGGCAGCAGCGCCGCCGGCCGCGGCGAGACCGACGCCCATCAGGCCGCCACCGGCCGACATGCCGCCACCTGTCGGGCCGTAGCCGGCCGGCTGCCCATAGCCGCCGGGTGTGGCATAACCCGGGCCGCCGACACCGGGCGCAGGCGTGGCGGCCGACGGCCGACGCAACATCTTCCACGCAACGACGGCGAGCACGCCAAGCCCGACCGGCCAGACCCATCCCGGCATCCCCGGTTGCGACGCAGGTGCCTCGACAGCCTGCACCGGCCGCGGTGCCGCGCGTTGCGGCGTCGTCAGCGCCGGCCCGAGCCGATCGAGCGTGGACGGAGCCGGGGTTCTGGCGCGTTGCTGCTCCCGGTCGAGCATCTGCTCGAACGAGCGAAACTGCTCGGGCCTGGTGAACTTGATCGCCGGATCGATCTGCCGCGCCAATGCCGTCTCGCGCGACGCATCGGCAAAGCGGGCGTTGCGCGCCAGGATTTCTGCGTAGACGTAGTGCGCCTTGGCGCTGCCGGGTCTGGCCGCCACGACCTCGCGCATCATCGTTTCCGCTTGGGCGTTGTTGCCCTTGTCCACCTGCGTCTGAACTTCGGCCACGGTCGGCAGAGCCTGGGCGGCGATGGCGAGAAGAGCGATCGACGCGCCGATGAGCCAACGTTTCATGTGATTGCTCCTGGATCGAGCGGCAAATGCCGCACCGAGCCATATCGGGCCGGCCCGGCGAATTTCCAGGGAACCGGAATAGACGGGATGGCCCGTTCGTCCATGCGTTGCCCCTCACTCTGCTCAAGGATGTCCATGAACGCTCGCCTCCTGCCCACCCTCGCCCTGTCGCTCGCCGCTTTCGTCTGCGTGCCGGCCAGCGCCGCACCTGCCGGGAAAATGGCGGGCGGCATGCTCGTCAACACCTCGGGAATGACCCTCTATACGTTCGACAAGGACGCCGCCGGCAAGAGCATGTGCAACGGACCCTGCGCCAGCCTCTGGCCACCGGCCATGGCCGCTGCCGACGCCAAGCCCGAAGGCGACTTCACCATGATCACGCGTGACGACGGATCGAAGCAATGGGCGTACAAGGGCAAGCCGGTCTATCTCTATTCCGCCGACAAGAAGGCCGGCGACATGGCCGGCGACAACTTCAAGAACGTGTGGCACGTCGTCAAGTAGTTCCGGGCGGATCGACGCCGCCTCGTTCCTGAGCCGATGCGCGCGCAGGACGAAGCGGCGATCGTCGCCTGCATTCCCGGCCTGCGCCGCTACGCGCGCGGGCTGCTCGGAGGCACCGACCTCGCCGACGATCTGGTGCAGGACACGCTCGAGCGCGCCTGGGCGCGCTTTTCGTTCTGGCAGCAGCGCAGCGACGTCCGCGCCTGGATGTTCGGCATCATGCACAACCGCTTCGTCGATGTCCTGCGGGCTCGGCGCAGCCGTCCGGAAGACGTCGCCAACGATGCCCTTCCGGAAGTCGCCGTGCGGCCGCGTCAGACCGATGGCCTCGAGCTGCGCGATCTCGACCGGTTGCTGCAGCGGCTGCCCGCCGAGCAGCGCGAAGTGCTGCTCCTGATCGTGACCGAAGACCTCACGTATCGCCAGGTTGCCGATGCGCTGGCGATTCCGATCGGCACCGTGATGTCGCGCCTCTCGCGCGCCCGGGACCGTCTGCGCAAGGACCTGCAGGAGCCCGGCGTGCCCTTCGCCGCCGACGCGCGACTGCAGCGAGTGAAATGATGAACGACGAACCGACCGATCCCAGCCGGAGAGCCGACGCCGTCGCCGCGCCCATCACGCAAGCCGACCTGCACGGCTACGTCGATGGTCAACTGACGGCTTCGCGGCACGTCGAGGTCGACCGCTTCCTGGCCGCGAATCCGGACCAGCGCGTGCAGGTCGCCGACTGGCAAATGCAAAACGGGCTGCTCCGCGCAGCGCTGCTGCCCGCGCTCGACGAGCCGATCCCGCTGCGCCTGCCATTGCATCCGGAAGCGATGCGCTTTCCGTGGCGTGGGCTGGCAGCCGGGCTGGCCATTGCCGTCGTCAGCGCGGCCTCGGCATGGTCGGTGCGCGGCTCGATCGATGCGACCGCGGCGCGACTGGCGCTCGAATCGCCGCCGCGCGCCAATCTGGCCGCTGATGCGCTGCCGGCGTTCGCGCGCCGTGCGGCGGTCGCCCACGTCGTCTACAGCCCGGACGCGCGCCGCCCGGTGGAGGTCGGCGCGGATCAGGAGCAGGCGCTCGTCAACTGGTTGACCAAACGCATGGGAACGCCGGTGCACCCGCCCGCGCTCTCGGCGCTCGGCTATGCGCTGATCGGTGGCCGATTGCTGCCGGGCGAGCACGCGCCCGTCGCGCAGTTCATGTATGCGGCGCCCGGCGGCCAGCGGTTGACGCTCTATGTCACGCACGAAGCGGCTGGCAAGGATGCCGCGTTCAAGTTCGGCCGCGAAGGCGAGGTCAACGTGTTCTATTGGGTCGAGGGCGCGTTCGGATACGCCATTTCGGCAGGAGCCGACCGCGCCGAACTGCTGCGCGTTTCCGAAGAGGTGTACCGGCAATCGAAGCCGGCCTAGGCCATTTGCCTCCGCCAGTCACGCGCCCGGGCGGCCAGATGATGCCCGCGGCCGCTCGAACACCTCGATGGCGGCGGCGAGGTCCTCGAGCGCGTTGCCCACCGACTTGAAGACCGTTCGCTCGTCGTTCGAGCGGCGCCCGGCAGCTTCGCCGCGCGACAGCGTCGTCAGCGTGCCGCGCACGTCGGCGGCGTGGAACACGCCGTGGCGCAACGGCTCGATCAGGTCGCCGCTCTTGTGCAGGGCCTCGTCGCCATCGACATAGATCGCGGCGCCTGAGAGGCAGTCGTCGTCGGCCTCGCGCATCGTCGGTGCGAAGCTGCCGATCAGGTCGAGATGGCTGCCGGCACGAAGCCAGCGGCCGCGGATCAGCGGCGCGGTGGCGAGCGTGGCGCAACTGACGATGTCGGCACAGCCGACCGCAGCCTCGAGATCCGGCACGGCGTCGGCAGCGATGCCCTGGACCCGCAGGTCGGCGGCGAACGCCTCGGCCTGGCCGGTCGAGCGGGCCCAGACCGACACGCGGCCGATCGGCCGGACGGCGCGGTAGGCATCGGGCAACAAACGGGCGATCCGTCCGGCGCCGACGACAAGCAGATGGCTCGCGTCGGCCCGCGCCAGCCACGACGCCGCGAGTGCCGACGCGGCGGCGGTGCGCCGCGCCGTGAGCACGTTGCCGTCGATCAGCGCCAGCGGCACGCCCGTCGCCGCGTCGTGCAGCAGATAGCTCGCATGCAGGCCCGGCAGACCGCGCGCGGCATTGCCCGGCGCGACGTTGATGATCTTGACGCCGTAGTACCGGCCGGGCGTCCACGCCGGCATGATGAGAGACGTCAGGCGCCCGCCATCGGTGGCGAGCTCGTGCACGTGCCGCGGCGGCTGCTCGCAACCGGAGGCGAACATCGCTCGCAGCGCGGCAATCAGCCGGTCGAACGGCAGGGCCTCGCGCGTCGCCGTAGCATCGAAGAGCTGCATCGCCTCGACGATAGTGGACAAGCCACCCGGATCCGTCTCCAGCTGGTCCTGGACCGTGAGCGGAAACGGCCGATCAGCTGCCGCGGGATCCTTCGCGATCGCCCAGCCGACGCCACGCCAGCCCGGCCAGGGCGATATCCTGCAGGCCGATGCCGACCGATTTGAAGATCGTGATGTCGCCGTCGTCACGTCGCCCCGTCGCTGCTCCGGTGATCAGGTCGGAGAGCTGCACCAGCTTTCCGCCGCCAAGGCAGGCCGGGTCCGCGAGAACCAGATCACCAGCCTCCTTCAGGGCCTGCTGCGACCAGTCCACCGCCACGACCGACGCACGGGCGAGCGCGCGATCGTCGAGCTCGCGCGTATCCGGAAGGCTGGAGCCGATCGCCGCGACGAATGCGCCGGGCGGCAGCCGGTCTCCGCTGAACAGAGGTGTCCGGGCGCGCGACGCCGTGACCACGATGTCGCTGCCCTCGAGCGCCTCGTTCGCGTCGCACGGCCTGACCGCGACGCCGCATTCGCGCTCCATGTCGGCGTACAGAGTCGGCGCGGCGAACGGATCGCAGACGCGGATCTCCGTCAGCGGGTAGGCCTGCGCCATCTGCATCGCGTGCGCCCGGCCCTGGACGCCCGCGCCGAAGAGGGCCATCGAAGTGGCGCCGGGTCGGGCGAGATAGCGGCTGGCGATGACCGATGTCGCGGCGGTGCGAAGCCGCGTGATGGCCGTGGCATCGAGCGACGCCAGGGGACGGCCGTCGTGCGCGCTGAACAGGAGAATGACGAAGCGGAACCGGCCGTCGATGGTGGTGTACACCTTGACGCCGGCGAAGCCCTGGTCGGGCATGACAGCGCCCAGCGTCGACAGCTTCGTGCCGCCCGATTCGGTCCGCACCCGCTCCTGCATCGACGCCCGCCCCGCGCCGAAGCTTCGGAACGCTTCGAGAAGCGCCTCCTGGGCCTGGGCTGGGTCGACCAACTCATCGACCAGCGCGTCGCCGATGTGGCGCATGCTCGATTCGCGTCGCGGCGTCAGTCGAGCGTGATCCCCGACTTTTGCACCACCTCGCCCCAGTGTTTGCGCATCTCGATCAGCCACGCCGCGGACTGCGGCTGCGTCAGGTTCGTCGGCGCGTAGTCGGCCTGTCGGTCGAGTTCGCGCACCTCCGGCGAATTCATTGCCAGGGCGACCTCGCGCGCCAGCAGTTGCACGATCTCGTCAGGCGTTCCAGCCGGTACGGCGAGGACGTAGGCGAAGCTGGCGTTGAAGTCGGGGTAGCCGCTTTCGGCAATCGTCGGCAGCTCCGGCGCGGCCGACGACCGGGTCTGGCCCGAGACCGCCAGGGCCCGGAGCTTGCCGGCCTTGGCCTGGGGCAGGATGCCGCTGCCCACCGCGAACACCGAGTCGACCTGTCCGGCCATCACGTCGATCACCGATGCGCCGGTTCCCTTGTACGGGATGTGGGTCATGTTGATGCCGGCGGTTGCCATGAAGGCCGCCATCGTCAGATGGCTTGGCGAACCGTTGCCTCCCGATGCATAGCTCATGTGGGTCGACTTGGCCAGCTTCACGAACTCGGCGACGTTGCTCGCCTTGACGTTCGGGTTCACCGCGAGGGCCTGGCTGTAGGTGACGGGCACCGAGATGATGGTGAAGTCCTTTGCGACGTCGAAGGGCATCTTCCGGTACAGCGACGGATTGACGGTGAATGTCGTGTCGAGCGCGAACAGCAGCGTGTAGCCGTCGGCCGGCGCCTTGGCCGCGATATCGGCACCGAGGTTGCCTCCAGCGCCGGCGCGGTTGTCGACGATGAAGGTCTGCTTCAGTCGTCTCTCGAGCTGCTGCATGACGACGCGGGCGAAGGCGTCGAGCGGTCCTGGAACGGTCGTCACGATGACGCGGACAGGTTTGTCCGGATACGTTTGCGCCGACGTGGTGGCGGCACAGAGCGTTACGGCGGCGAGGACTGCCAGCTTGCTGAAAAACTTCATCTCGATCTCTCCTGTTGAAAAGTGAAGGCGTCGGCGTGCATGTGGTCGAGCTGCGCTCCACGGGCCGCAAATTCGGCTTTCGCGTCGTCGATCATCGAGGGCGATCCGCAGAGGTAGATGCTGTGCTCGGACAAATCCGGAAGGTCGGCCAGCACGGCCTGCTGCACGTGTCCGCGGCGGCCTTGCCAGCGCACGTCGGCCCGCGACAGCACCGGCGCGTACTCGAATTCGTAGAGCCGGCCCTGCCATGCGCGGAACACCGCATCGAGGTACAGATCGGCTTCGGTCCGCATGCCCCAGTAGAGCCAGACCGGCGGGCATTCTTCATCGTCCAGAAGCGACTCGAGCATGCTCTTGATCGGCGCGATGCCGGTGCCCGTCGCCACCATCAGCAGTGGCCGGTAGTCGGCCTTGTGCAGGCCGAAGGGGCCGAGCGGAAACTCGATCTCCAGGGCATCGCCTGCTCGCATGCCAGCCAACTGAGCGCCGGTGAAGCGACCGCCCTCGATCTGCCGCACGTGAAAGTCGATCACGCCACTGGCCGGCACCGAGGCCATCGAGAAGCTGCGGTGCGAGCCGTCGGCCAGATGGACGTTCATGTACTGGCCGGGCCGCCACGCTGCGGCGGCAAGGCCGGGAATCTCGAGCTTCAAGTGCAGCACTTCCCGCGTCAACGGTCGGACGTCGCGCACGACGGCGAGATGGCGCGACGGTTCGGCGACGATGGGAAGGACGCGGGCGCTGCTGATGACGAGCGGGCTGGTGACGCGCGCCTGGCACATCAGCGCAAAGCCCTGCGCCTCCTCCTCGGGGCTCAGCGCCATCGGCTGCTCGTCGTAGCGCACGCTGCCTTCGACAAGCTTGACGCGGCAGGTGCCGCAGGTGCCGAAGGTGCATTCGTGACGTAGGGCCACCTCTTGTCGAGTCGCAGCCTCGAGGACCGACTCGCCCTCTTCGGCTTCGAAGACCTGGCCCGTCTCCAGCACCTCGACGCGAAAGCCCATGTCCGGCCGCTTACTTCTTGATGTCGGCCTGGACCAGGACGTCGAAGCCCTGCGGCCCGAGCAGCTCGGCGAGGGCCGCCAGCGCCGCTACGCCGCAGGCCGTGTCCTGCTCGCCATTGCCGCCGCTGAGGCCGACGCCGCCGACCACGTCGCCATCGACGACGATGGGATAGCCGCCGACGAAGACCGCGAACTTGCCCTCGAAGCTCCACTGGATGCCGAAGGCCTCGTTGCCCGGCAACGCGGGGCCGTTCGGCGGCGCGTTGAAGAGGTGCGTCGAGCGCTTGTGGCCGCTCGCGGTGAACGCCTTGTTCCAGGCGATCTGCGGTCCGGTGATGCGTGCGCCGTCCATGCGCTCGAGCGCGATCGGGTAGCCACCGGCATCGACGACGCAGACGGATTCGAGCACACCGATCTCTCCGGCCTTGGCGATTGCAGCCATGACCATGTGGCGCGCTTCGCGGAGCTCGAGCGTGGCGGACTTTTTCAAGGGAATCCTTTGGGCGAAGCGGCGGCCGATGGCGTCCTGGCCACGCGACTGCTCAGCAGCCGCGGTAGACGGTCTTGATCTGCGAGTAGAACTCCAGGCCGGCGCGGCCCGACTCGCGGAAGGTGCTGGTGCTCGAGTGCTTGAGGCCGCCGAAGGGCGCGTTGATGAGATTGCCCGTCGTCGTGCGATTGATCTTCACCGTGCCGGCTTCGATGTCGTTGGCGAAGTGATGCATGTGCCGCGGATTGCGCGTGGCGATCGCCGCCGAGAGGCCGTAGGGCGTGTCGTTCGCCTTGGTGATGGCGTCGGCGTAGCTCTCGACCTCGATGATCGACAGCACCGGGCCGAAGATCTCCTCCTGAGCGATGCGCATGCGCTGGGTCACGTCGGTGAACACCGCCGGCGACACGAAGTAGCCGTGTCGCAGATCGCCGTCGAGGAGCCGGTCGCCGCCGACCAGATGGGTCGCTTCGGATTTGCCGATGGCCACGTAGGAAAGCACGGTGTCGAGCTGGCCGGCCGTCGCCAGCGGGCCGATGTCGGTGCCCTTGTCGACGCCGCGGCCGATCTTCAGCGCCTGCACGCGCGCCAGGAGCTTTTGCGTGAACGCCGCCTTCACGGACGCCATCACCAGGATGCGGCTGGTGCCGGTGCAGGCCTGGCCGCTGAGCGACAGGCCACCCTTGACGGCGAGGTCGACGGCCTGGTCGAGATCGGCGTCGTCCATGACGATCAGCGGGTTCTTTCCGCCGAGTTCCATCTGCGTGCGCGTGGTCAGCGCCACCGAACGGTGGATGTGCTCGCCAGCACGGGTCGAGCCGGTGAACGAGATGGCGCGCACCGCGCAAGATTCGGTCAGGGTCGGGCCGATATCGGCGGCGCGACCGGTGATGAAGTTGAGAACGCCCTTCGGCAGGCCGCTCTGCAGCAATGCCTCGGCCAGCCGGTATCCGCTGAGCGGCGCGTCGGACGACGGCTTGAAGACGACGGTGTTGCCGGTGACGAGCGCTGGCGCGATCTTGCGTGCCGGGATCGACACCGGGAAATTCCAGGGCGAGATCACGGTCACCACGCCGAGCGGCTCACGCTGGCTGTAGACGACCATCTCGGGGTCGTCCTGCGGGTAGGTCTCGCCGCTGAACGACTGGCCTTCGATGGCATAGAAGCGCAAGGTCTGCGCCGAACGCAGGAACTCGTCCTTGGCCAGCGCCAGCTGCTTGCCTTCTTCTCGCGTCAGCTCCAGCGCGAACTTGTCGGCATTCGCTTCGATGTGGTCGGCGGCGGCCAGCAAGACCTTGGCACGTTTGGTGACGGGCGTCGCACGCCAGCCGGCGAAGGCGGCAGCGGCCGCAGCGACGGCAGCCTCGGCGTCGGCCGCCGACGAGGCCTGGAAACGCCCGACCAGCTCGCGCGTGTCGGCCGGATTGGTGTTGTCGAACGTCTTGCCGGTGACGCTGGCGCTCCATTCGCCGTCGATGCAGTTCTTGAATTCTTCGCTGGGCATGGTCGTTGCGTTTCGCGCTGGCATCGTGGGCACCATCGGCAGCTCAGGCCTGAAGGAGTTCCCGGTCTTCGCGCGTCAGGGTCTGTCCGGCCGACATCAGCTCGGCGAGCGGAATCTCGCTGGCGACGTAGTCGTGATAGAGCGCCGTCGTGTACAGCAGCCGCATCTCGGCGCCGATCTCGCAGATGCGAAGGCAGCGCTGTTGCAGATCGACCGTGTTGGCGTGCTGCAGCACGATCTGGTAGCCGCGCTCGCCGTGGATCTCGTCGGAGACGATGTGCAGGTCGAAGAACTCCAGCTCTTCGTCGGTGAAGCCGTATTTGTCGCGCAGGGTGGGTGTCTGGCGGCGGTAGATCGAGGGCACCTGCGATTCGAGGCCGACCACGAGCCCGGCCACCGCGACGACCGGGTCCTCGCGCATCGCCACCGCGTAGCACCAGCTCTGCAGGCCACGCGTCGTGGGCGACATGTTGTCCGGATCGACGACCCGCTCCCGCGTCGTGCCGCAGGCTTCGGCGAAGCGGATCAACAGGTCGGTGTGGCGATCGCCGCCGATCTCTTCCTCGTACATGTTGGCGAGAAGGAAGTCCTTCGCCTCGGTGAACTTGCCGTTGTCGATGGTGCGGGCATAGACGTAGGCCAGGTAGTCGGCGAAGGGGCCGACGTAGTGGTAGTGGTTCTCGGCCCAGCGCGCCAGGTGCGCCCGCGACAGCTTGCCGCTCGCCCAGGCGATGCTGAAAGGCGCCTTGTTGGCGCTCTTGCCCTTGATGGCGTTCTCTAGCGCGTCGCGAAACTGGTCCTGGTTCATCAATTCAAACATGGCATGTCCTCGAATGCGGCAGAAGGTCGCTGATTCTGGATGCATACTGTATACGTTAGCAGTATTCTGTCAACGATGGAGCTTCACTAAGATGCGAGTCCGATGCAGATAAAACTTGGCCAGGCGCACGCACCCCTCACGTCCTTGATCGCCAAGGCGATCCGCGAGCGCATCCTCAACGGCGAACTGGCGCCCGGCGAGCGGCTGGTCGAAGCGCGCCTCTCGGCCGAGCTCGGCGTGTCGCGCGTGCCGGTACGCGAGGCGTTGCGGTCGCTGGCCGCCGATGGCGTGGTGACGATCGAGCCGCGACGCGGCGCCTCGGTGACGACGTATTCGGCCGAGCACATCGAGGAACTCGTGGAAGTGCGCGCGACGCTCGAGGCGCTCAACGCCAGGCTGGCAGCGCGGCGGCACAACCCGCAGCTCATCGCCAAGCTGCAGCAGATCGTTTCGCAGGGCGCCGAGATCGCCAAGTCGAACGACCCGAAACAGCTCCAGGCCGACAACGTCAACTTTCACGAAGCCCTGGCCGGCATCGCCGCGAACTCGGTCCTCAGAGACATGGTTCGATCGCTGCGCGAGCGGACAGCGCCGATCTTCGCGCCGCACAGCCGCAAACGTGCCAGGGAAAACTGGGAAGAACATGCGGCCATCGTTCGCGCCGTCATCGCGGGCGACGCCGAGCTCGCAGGGCTGCTTGCGGCGCGCCACGTCTACAGCGCGGCGCAGGTCGTGCCCAACGCGATCGCAGCCGAAGGCTCCGAAGGGGCGGCGGCGAACGATACGTTCAACCCGCCGAAGGCGTCGATTCGCTCGCGGCTTCCGGGCCCGGCGGCGCTGGCGGCCGAACCGGGCGCGGCTCCCAGGAAACGCTCACGTCGCCGTTGACGAAGGTCTGGCAGGCCATGCGGTAGCCGCGCGCCAGGTCATCGTCCGTGAGATGTTTCCGCTCCTTCGGCTTCACGGCATCGGTATGTTCCAGGCCGGTTTCGATCAGGCACCTGCAGGTGCCGCACAGCCCGCCGCCGCACTTGAACGGGATGCCGCCGCGCTCGCGCAGCGAGACGCGCAGCAAGTTGCTGTTGTCGGGCGCGGTGACGACCTTGGCGCCGTTCGTGATGAACGTGATCAGCGGCACGGCAGGCCCGGCGGAAAACGCCTCGGATGCGGCATCGTCACTGCGCGACGCGCACGAGCGCGACATCGGCGCTACCCGGCCTGGCGAGGTGCTCCAGGTCGCGACGGGCCTCGGCGACCGACGCGTATTTCTTCAGCAGCTTCGACGGGATGCGGCTGACGGTCGGCGGAAGTGCCTCGTCGATCACGGCGATCTTCGTTTCCCGGTGCAACTCGGCGATCACGAAGTGCGCCTTCGTTCGGCCGAAAAAGACATAGTCGTACGCCTCGACGGAGCGCACGTCCGGGCCGAGCTCGGTGCGGAACGAGCCGGGCTTGCCGGCCAGGATCACATACACGGCCGGGGCGACGCCGCCGCTCATAAGGCAACCTTCGCGCTTCGCGCTGCGGTATTCGCCTTGGGAACGGCCCGGCGGCTCATGGCGCCCCCACGGCGCTGCGCGCCGGCCCCCCGAGGGGGTGTGAGCGCCTTGGGAGCGGCCCGGCGCCGCTCATGCGGCCGCGTTCCGCTCGAGCGCGCGATCATCCTGCTCGAGCTCGATGTCGTGGTGGATCCAAAGCTGGCAGAGGAGCCGGTAGCCTTCATCGAGCAGCTCGCCGAGCTGCTTTTTTTCCTTCCAGTTGGGCGGCGGCAGATGCTCGCCTCCCGACAGCACCCGGCAGGCGCATTTCGCGCATTTGCCCATCCCGCATTCAAAGCGGAGGTATGGATAGGGAAACTGCTTGATGCCGGTGCGCACGACGAGGTTGGTGTTGTCCTTGACCTCGCCGGAGAAGACCTGGCCCAACTTGTGAAGCACAACTTGCGGCATCTTTTGAAGTATACTGTATACCGGGTTTTTCGGCCTCCCGACGACCGCGCGATGCCCGCTTTCCTGACGCTCGACTATTCCTGGATCGCGCTGGTGGTGCTGATCGGTGCGTGCCTCCAGGGCGCCGGCGGCATCGGCTTCGGCATGTTCGTGGGCCCGGTGCTCGCCATCAGCCATCCGGATCTCGTGCCCGGACCGGTGCTCGTGCTGGCGGGGCTGCTCTCGATGATGTCGGCGATGCGAGAGTTCCGGTCGATCGACCTTCCCGTTCTCGCGTATTCCCTGGCCGGACGTCTTCCAGCGTCGATCGCCGGCGGCATGCTCTTCGCGCTGCTGCCGGTGCGGGCGATGTCGATCGTCTTTGCGCTTCTGATCCTGAGCGCCGTCGGGCTCAGCCTGCGTGGCTGGCGCGTCCAGCCTCGTCCGAAGAACCTCGTTCTCGCGGGCGCCGTGTCCGGGTTCATGGGCACGATCACCTCGGTCGGTGCGCCGCCGATGGCCATCGTCTACCAGGAATTTCCACCACCCAAGCTGCGGGCGACGATCGGCGCCTTCTTCGTCGCCGGAGCGGTGGGCTCACTGGCCGTCCTGGCGTGCGTCGGCCGCTTCGGCGCGACCGAGCTCGAGCTCGGCCTGTCGCTCGTGGTGCCGATGCTCATCGGCTTCGCACTGTCCAACCTCCTGGTTCCACATCTCGATCGCGCCAAGACGCGATTCGCCCTGCTCTCGCTGTCCGGCACCGCCGCACTCGCCCTGCTCGTTCTTCAGATGCGCTGATGGAAACGATCGCCGATGAGAAAACGATCGCTGAGGGTGATCGTCCTCGGCCTCATCGTCGAGAATCTGCTTTTCGCACGATCGGAGCGCAAGTCGATGCAAACGTGGAGCCTGCAGGGTTGATGCGATGAATCACCGCCGCACTCCCGATTCGCTGCGCAGCGCGCGCTGGTTCGCCCCCGACGACTTGCGCGGCTTCGGGCATCGCTCGCGCCTGATGCAGATGGGCTACACGCCGGCCGATTGGGTCGGCAAGCCGGTGATCGCGATCGTCAACACCTGGTCCGACATCAATCCGTGCCATGCCCACTTCAAGCAACGCGTCGACGACGTGAAGCGCGGCGTGCTGCAGGCCGGAGGGTTCCCGATCGAGCTGCCGGCGATTTCGCTGTCCGAGAACTTCGTCAAGCCGACGACGATGCTCTACCGCAACCTGCTCGCGATCGAGACCGAGGAGCTGCTGCGCAGCCACCCGGTCGACGGCGCGGTGCTGATGGGCGGCTGCGACAAGACCACCCCCGGCCTGCTGATGGGTGCGATCAGCGCCGGCCTGCCCTGCATCTACCTGCCGGCCGGGCCGATGCTGCGCGGCAACTGGAAGGGCAAGGTGCTCGGCTCGGGCTCGGACGCCTGGAAGTTCTGGGACGAACGCCGCGCCGGCCTCATCGACAAGGATGAATGGGTCGGCGTCGAAGGCGGCATCGCGCGCAGTTACGGCACCTGCATGACGATGGGCACCGCGGCGACGATGACCGGCATCGCCGAAGCGATCGGCATGACCTTGCCGGGCGCATCGTCGATCCCGGCCGCCGATTCCGGCCACATCCGGATGGCCGCCGAGTGCGGCAGGCGCGCCGTCGAAATGGTGTGGGAAGACCTGACGCCCAAGCGCATCCTCGACCGCGCATCCTTCGACAACGCGGTCGCGGTGGCAATGGCGATGGGCTGCTCGACCAACGCGATCATCCACGTGGTCGCAATGGGGCGCCGCGCCGGCGTGCCGGTCACGATCGACGACTTCGATGCCGCGAGCCGCAAGGTGCCGGTGCTCGCGAACATCAGGCCGAGCGGCGACACGTACCTGATGGAAGATTTCTACTATGCCGGCGGCATGCGCGGCCTGATGGGCCGGATGGGCCCGCATCTCAATCTCGATGCGCTCACCGTCACCGGCCGCACGCTGGGCGAGAACATCGCCGGCGCCGAGGTCTATCACGACGACGTCATCCGCCCGTTCGCGAATCCGGTCTATGCCGAAGGCGCGCTCGCGGTGCTGCGCGGCAATCTGGCGCCGAACGGCTGCGTCATCAAGCCGAGCGCCTGCGCCGAGCACCTCTTGCGCCACACCGGCCCGGCGCTGGTGTTCGACGACTACCCGGCGATGAAAGCTGCCGTCGACGACCCGAACCTGGAGGTCACGGCCGAGCATGTCCTGGTGCTGCGCAACGCCGGCCCGCAGGGCGGCCCCGGCATGCCCGAGTGGGGCATGCTGCCAATCCCCACCAAGCTCGTGAAGCAGGGCGTGCGCGACATGCTGCGCCTCTCGGACGCGCGCATGAGCGGCACCAGCTACGGCGCCTGCATCCTGCACGTCGCGCCCGAGGCCTACATCGGCGGCCCGCTGGCGCTGGTCGAGACCGGCGACCTGATCAGCGTCGACGTGCCGGCACGACGCATCCACCTCGAAGTGGGCGACGCCGAGCTGGCGCGTCGCCGCGCCGCCTGGATGCCGCCGCCGCGGCGCTTCGAGCGCGGCTACGGCTGGATGTTCAGCCGGCACATCGGCCAGGCCGACGAAGGCTGCGACTTCGACTACCTGACGACCGGATTCGGCGCAGCGGTCGGCGAACCAGACATCTTCTGAATTTCATCGCGGTATGGCCGCTGAATGGTCGCGGCGGTGCTGCGCGATGTCGATGCAGCCGATCGAGTGGCTGCCGTGACTGCGCGAGGAGCGCAGCGTCGCAGCCCTGACCTTCAGGGCTTCGCCTCGCTGAGTGCGTCCTGTTCGACGTTGAGATACGCCTGGTACGCGTTGCGCCGGTTCGCCGCCTCGAAGGCCGGGAGGGCCGCAAAGCGGGACCAGTCGGTCTTCGCGTAGGCGGCGTCGAAGTCGACGTTGTCGTCGAACGCCGCCTTCATTTGCCGATACAGGTACGTGAGGTAGTCGTGCGTCTGGGTCAGGTCGCTGACGGCGTCGGTCGAATGGCGACCGTGCCCGGTGACGACGATGCGCGGTTTCAGTGGAAGGACGCGCCCGAGCGACTGGATCCACGAACCGACGTTGCCGTCCGCGACGAACGGGACACGTCCCGCGAAGACCAGGTCTCCCGCGAACAGGACCCTGTCTTCCTCCACCATCATCATCAGGTCTTCCGGCGTGTGCGCCGGCCCCACGTGCACGATCCGAAAGTGCAGGCCGCCCATCGTGAATGGCGTGTCCTCGCCCAGGTAGCGCGTCGGAGCGACGATGCGCGTCTTGCCGTTCACCCATGGCGCGAGCGAGTGGCGCCGCTCCTCGAGGCGGGCGGCTGGCGCGTCCGTCGCGAGATAGTCGCGAACCAGCGCGTGCGCCCAGATGTCGACGCCTGGCCGCTGAAACGCCTGCAGGCCATAGAAATGATCCGAGTGGTAGTGGCTCAGGATGACGAGCTTGACGGGCTGCCGCGTGGTCTGCGCGATCAGGCGACGCAGTTGCATGCCCAGGGCCGGCGTGCCCAGCGTATCGAAGACGACAACGCCTGCGTTCGTCACGACGAATCCGGCGTTGGAGTTGAAGCCCTCGTTTTCCGTCGAGACCAGCCCGGCCTGGCCCATCACGTAGTAGCTGTGCGGCGCGACCTGAACGACCGACATGGGCACATGCACGTCCTCGAATTCCCTGACCGCCGGCGCCGGCGTCGCTGCAAGCGCGCGACCCAGGAACAGCAGCACGACCATGGCTGCGCATGCGACAACGCGATGCATCCGAAACGGCATCAAGCAATGCCTGGATTGGCGTCGACACCGACCAGCGCAGGTCGGTTCACCTTCGGCCGGCCGATGACCTTCTGCTGGCGCAGATAGGTCTCGACGACGTCCCAGATCGGTTCGCCGGCGGCGCCCTCGGCGACCGGCGCCCAGCCTCCCACCTTGTAGGTCTTCGATGCCTCGATCGGCTGTCCCTTCAATCGCATGTCGGAGATGCGCGAGCCCATCTTCTCGCCCGGCGTGCAGGTGTAGGTCAGGCCGCCGGTGCGAACCATGTCGCCGCCTTGCTGGTAGTAGGGATCGGGATTGAAGAGGTTGTCGCCGACGTCCTCCAGGATCGTCTTGATGGTCTGCCCGGTCATGTCGGTGAGGGTCGTATGCGGATAGCTGATGGCCAGCTGATCCATCATCGACTCGCGCGTGATCTTTTCACTTGGCAACAGCGTCGTGCCCCAGCGGAAGCCGGGCGAGAAGGCGATCTCGGCACCTTTCACGGACATGATCGCATCGACGATCACCTGGTCCCAGGTGCCGTTGAAATTGCCGCGCCGATACAGCAGCCCTTCGCTCACCGCCAACTCCTCGCCGAGCCTGGCGGCGAACGGCGCCCGGGCCTTGGCGATGTAGTTGCTCATGTCCGGATCGGCCGGCAGCAGGTTCGCGAACACAGGCATCAGCCTGTAGCGATAGTCGCGGACGCGGCCGTCGCGCACGTCGAAGTCGAGCACCCCCAGAAACTTCGTGTTCGATCCGGCGTTGGTGACCAGGGTTTGTCCAGTGCGGTTCCTGATGACCCTGGGCGCGGGCACGCCGTCGTGCGTGTGGCCGCCGAGGATCGCGTCGATGCCCGACACGCGCGACGCCATTTTCAGATCGACATCCATGCCGTTGTGCGACAGGACGACGACGACGTGCGCCCCCTTCGCCCTCGCCTCGTCGACGACCTTCTGCATGTTCTCGTCCTGGATGCCGAACGACCAGTCGGGCACCAGGTAGCGCGGGTTGGCGATCGGCGTGTACGGAAATGCCTGCCCGATCACGGCGACCGGAACGCCGTTGATCGTCTTGATCTTGTAGGCATCGAAGACCGGATCGCCGAAGTCGTTGGTCGTGATGTTCTGGGCCAGGAAGTCGATGTGCCCGGCGAGATCCTTCTTGACGATTTCCTGCACGCGCTCGGCGCCGAGCGTGAATTCCCAGTGCGAGCTCATGCAGTCGACACCGAGCAGCTTGCAGGCGTCGACCATGTCTTGCCCGTTGGTCCACAACGCCGTGGCCGATCCCTGCCAGGTGTCGCCCCCATCGAGCAAGAGGGCATCGGGCCGCGTCGACTTGACCTGCTTGATCAAGGTTGCCAGATGGGCAAAGCCGCCGACACGGCCGTAGGTCTGCGCGGCGGCCTCGAAATCGAGCGACGTGAAGGCGTGGGCCTGAGCCGTGTGCGCGGCGATGCCGAAGTGCGCGAGCAGCTTGTCGCCGACGAGATGCGGTGGCTGCCCGACTGCCTCGCCGACGCCGAGATTGACGCTGGGCTCGCGGAAGTAGACCGGCATCAGCTGCGCGTGGCAGTCGGTGAAATGCATCAGGCTGACGTTGCCGAACTTCGGCAGGTCGTACAGACGTTCGGAAGCACCGGGTGCCGCGGCCAACACGTCGCGGTGGTCGAGCGCCATGCCGCCGGCCGAAGCGACGGCCAGCATCTGAAGAAATTCGCGCCTGCCGATGCTCATGCCGTGTCGTCCCGAAAGGTCACCTCCGCGCCAGACGCGGCGGTCGATCGCGCTCTACTGATTCACTGGCGACTTCGGGTCGAGCAGCAGGGCCATGATGTCCTGCATCTGCTTGGCAGTCAGAACGTGCGCCTCGCCGAACCTCGGCATGATCGAGCAGGCGTTGGACGCCTTGGCATCGAAGATCTTGCCCCAGGTGTACAGCACGATCGGCTTGGCGGCGTCGCTCGAAGGATCGCTCACCCCGCGCAGCTTGCCGTAGTTGTAGAGGCTCGGCCCCAACGTTCCGAAGGAGATCTCGGCCTTGCTCAGCTGATGGCAGTTGTAGCAATTGCCGCCCGCTGGGGCATCGGCGGGATCCGACCACGTCATGCCACGGCCGTTCTGCGCGAGCTTTTCGCCTTCCTTCCAGTCGCCGAGGTAGCGCCCTTCCGGCGGCGGCTTGATGGTCGCCAACTCCTGCGCCTCCAGTTTGCGCACGGCCTCGGCAGACGGCGCTGTGGCCGCCGAGCAGGCGCGCTGCAATGGATCCTGATCGAGCCGACCGAGGGTGGCCTGACCCTTCGCCTCGAACGACGCCTTGATCATCGCCAGCGAGATCGCGTCGTAGTCGGGCGGCGCCACCGCAGGCGCTGCGCATCCGGCGACCAGGAACACGACGGCGGTGGCCTGCCATGCAAGCCGACGGGTGTGGATTCGAAACATCGGATTCCCTTCAGCGCTTGATCGCCGGAGCGATCGACTCGGCACCCTTCGCGGTGACGCCGAGATACACACCGAGCGCAATCGTCGCGTCGGAGATGAACCCCGGGGACGGGAAACGCTGCTGGCGGAAGCAGTCATTGAGCCGACGCTGCATGCTCCACAGCTCGCCGCTCGAGACCCGATAGGCGGGCCACGCACCGAAGGCGGCGCCAGCGCCCTTCGCTGTCGTCAGGTCGGGAAGGTCCTGCAAGCGGATCCGCTTGCCTTCCTGCCCATGACACGAGGCGCAGGAGAAGTCGTACGGACCGCTGCGGAAATTGAAGATCCGCTTGCCTGCCTCGTACATGTCCTTTTCTTGCCCGTGCGCCTGGGGCAGACTGAATGTCATGCCGTCCGATTCACTGGAGACGTAGGCGACAAGGCTTTCGAGCGTGACCTGCTCGCCCTTGCCGAATGGCGTTTTCACGATCTCGGCAGCATTGAATCCCTGCAGGTCCTGCATGCAGGTGACCAGCCGGGACTCGAGGTCTTGCACTCGGCCGGTATCGGCAAAGAAACGCGGCAGCTCGACAAACGCTCCCTTGACCACGCCTGCGCCACGTCCGAGATCGCATTGCTCGAGAGTCGCCTTGTTCGGGCCGCGTGGCTGCTTCCAGAGGCCTTCGCCCTTGGCCTCCCAGAGCTCGGCAGGGTTGCCGTCGGCGAGCATCGCCCGATATTTGGCGATCTCCTCGGACGACGACTGCGCGTGCGCCTGCACTGCCGCGCACAGAAGGGCTGCGACGATGAAACGATGCATGGGTGCTCCCTGATTTCCGACGATCTCGGCGCGACCGGAGGACGAGTCCGGTCAGGAAATGACAGCCTCGTCGGTGCGCGTGTCGCCGGTGTTGTCCGTCCAGGTCACGGTGACCTTGTCGCCGGCCTTGGCGCCTTTGAAGCGAAACTGGAGGTACGGATTCTGGGAGATCGCCTGGCCCCACTTGGCCGCCAGAACCGTCTTGCCGCCGCTCGTGGCCTTGACGTCGTTGATGTAATGCGAGGGCACGACCTTGCCACTCGAATCCTTGCGAAAGCCGGTCTCCATCGGATGGGCCATCAGCACGCGAACGTCGGTCACGCCGTCTTTCATCGTCGCGCGAATGCGCATCGGGTCAGCCATGTTCTGTCTCCTGTGTTTGAAGTCCGACGGCCCGATCAGCCGCCGCAGCCGCCGAGCGTGACCTTGGTTTCCTTGGACGTCGCGTAGAGCTTTCCATCGGCCTTGACCACGGCGTAGACCTTCGAGCTTTCGCCCATCTTCGCGCGCGTCGCGACGTACGGTTCGGTCCCGTCGGGAATGGTGAATGCGGCCGTCAAAGGAAATGGATTCTTCTCGACGAGGATGTAGATGGCCTCGGTCTTCGGCAAGGTGCTGGTCACGGCGATCGGCACCACGGCCCCGTTCTCGGCGATGTCGGGCGACGTGATGGTGATGTCCTTGCTCTCGACCGGCTTGCCGCCGAGCGCGGCGAGCGCGGCGTCGATCGTCTTGGCATCGAAGCCCGGCGCCTCCGCGGCCAGCGCCTGTTGCGCGGTGATGGCACCGCAGCCGACCAGCAGCGCCAGCAGACCGGTGTGCTTCAGGGCGTCTCGTCTCGTTGTCATCGTGTGGTTCCTTTCATGGGTCTTGCCGTCGATGGGCTCGGGGGAGACGCTTGCGGCCAGCAGCCATCGTCCCGATTTGCGATCCGAACGCAATCCGCAACGGCCCATAGGCGCGATGCAGCCCGCGGTTCATTCGCTTGCTCCGTTTGCCAGCCACTGCGCAATCACCTTCGCGTCGGCATCCACCAACTGCGCCTGCGGCGGCATCGGGAACGGTCCCCAGACGCCCTGGCCGCCGTTGCGGATCTTTCCCGTCAGATAGTCGACGACGTCGGAACGGGCAGCGTACTTCTTGGCGACGTCCTGAAATGCGGGGCCGACGATCGTGTCCGTGATGCCATGACAACTGACGCACGAATTCGATTTGATCAGTGCCAGCGCCGCCGCGCTCGACGAGCCAGCGGCCGATGGCGCGCTCGCGGGCGTCGAGGCCGGCGTCGATGCCAGCGCCAGCCGTCTCATCCCGGCATGGCCCTGACCCGGCGGTACGGACGTATCGGTGCCGCGCGCAGGGCCGAATGGTCGGACCTGATCGGCGATGTTCCCGTTCGAGTTGCGCGACTCGACGGGCAAGGACGACGCGATCTTGCCTTCGACCGGGCAGTCCCGCATGCAGAGTGGATTGCTCACGTCGCCCTTGCCGCGGGTCAGCCACATTGGTTCGTAGACCATGTGCCCGAACCGGTTCGGCAGGTGCGCCTGAACCTCGGCGATGTTCTTGTCGGACAGCGTGAAGTCGGCCGGAACGATGTCACCGAGATTGAGGATGTAGGCGAGCACGCCATACACCTCGTCTGTCTTCAGAGACTTGGGGGCATTCCAGGGCATCGCCCGGTTGATGTAGTCCCAGAGCGACGACAGCTTGGTGACCTTCATCAGCGTCGTCCGGTGTGGATAGCCCGGGTGCGCCAGATAGTAGGCATGGCCGGACTCGATGTCCTTCCTGGATGTGCCACCGACGATCGGCGTGAAGACCGAGTTGGATTCACCGAACTCGCCATGGCACGAGGCGCATTTCGCCTCCCAGACTTTCGTGCCCAGACCGACGCTGCCCGAGCCTGTCGGAAGCCCTTGGAAATCGCCGCGCACGTCGATGTTCCATGCCTTGATCTCTGCCGGCGTGGCGGCGCGGCCGATTCCGGACAGGTCGGGCGCCGCCTGCGCGCTGGCCGTCCACGCGAGGCCGGCACCGACCAGCAGCGCCAACCGCAATGACCTCGCCGCAGCGTTCATCTCAGTCGACCTGGACGTTGGAGACATCGCCGGTCTCAGCGACGCGCCACGACTGGATCGCGTTGTTGTGATAGATCGACCTGGTACCGCGCGCGGCGCGGAGCTGGTTGATCTTGGGTTGCACGTAGCCGGTGTCGTCCATCGCGCGAGACTGCAGGATCGCGGGCGAGCCGTCCCAGGTCCAGTCGATGTTGAAGCGGGTCAGTGCCTTCGAGAGCACCGGGCCTTCCAGCCGCGCCGTGCGCCAGTTGCGGCCGCCGTCGACGCTGACGTCGACCCGCTTCACCTTGCCGCGACCCGACCAAGCCAGGCCGGTGACGTTGTAGTAGCCCTTGTCGAGCAAGGTCTGCGAGCCCGACGGCGTGGTGATGACCGACTTGCATTCCTGGATCGACGTGAACTGGCGGTACATGCCGTCGGGCATCAGGTCGACGTAGTGGACCTCTTCGTCCTTGGTGAAGAACGGCTGGTCGCCGATCTTGATGCGGCGCAGGTACTTCACCCAGCTCACGCCCTGGATGCCGGGCGCCACGAGGCGGAGCGGATAGCCGTTTTCCGGCCGCAACATCTCGCCGTTCATGCCCCAGGCGACGAGGACGTCGTCGAGGGCGTTGTCCATCGGGAGGGTGCGCGTCATCGACGATCCGTCTGCCCCCTCGGCCAGCACGTAGCGGCCCTTCATCGTGTCGGCGCCGCACATCTCGAGCAGCGTCGACAGCTTGACGCCGGTGAACTCCGAGCAGGACAGCATGCCGTGCGTGTACTGCACGCTCGGCACCGCCGAGTTGCCCCATTCCATCGCGCTGTTCGCACCGCACTCGATGAAGTGGATGCGCGAGACCGATGGCAGCCGCATCAGATCGTCCATCGTGAAAACGCGCGCCTCTTTCACCATGCCGTTGACCATCAGCCGATGCGCCGATGGATCGATGTCCCACCAGCCCTGGTGGTGGCGCTCGAAGTGCAGGCCGCTCGGCGTGATGATCCCGAACAGCGACTGCAACGGGCAGAAGGAGACCGACGCCTGCGCAACCTGGGTGAGGCCCGGGCTCTGCCTGCGCTGGATGCCCTTTTCCCACTTCGACGGAGACCCGTAACCGGAGCTCGCCACCGGCCGGCCGAGCGCTCGCGAATGCTCCGGCAATGTCAGGATGGCGGGGTCGCCGTCGTCGGTCCGTGCGGGAGCGGCCAGGGCTTGCTTCGCAGAGACGCCCGCGCCCATGGCGAGGGCACTGGCCATGAAGCGCCGACGCGCCTTGCGCGCCTCCTCCACGGCATGCGGCGGAAGGTCGTCTTCCGGCGCCTTCAGGATGCGGCCCGACATCTTGGGCACACCGTTTGACATGTCTCGTCCCCGTCGCCTGTCCGGCTGCTAACGCAGTTCTTCGATCAGATCCCTGAAGCTGCGCTTCAGCCCCGGCTTGCCGACGAGCTCCGCGGCGACGCGCACACAAACGGCCCGGCATACATCGGTCAGGCTGGCATCGGTGACGCTGTAGAAGACCTGCGGCCCGTCCCGCCGCCTCTTGACCACGCCTGACTGGTACATCATGTTGAGATGGCGCGAAGCATTGCTCTGCGTGAGCCCGGTCTCCTCGACGATCTGACCCACCGAACGCTCGTCCTGGCAGATCGAATGGAGGATGCGCAGACGCGCCGGCTCGGAAAGGATCAGGAAGTAACGCGCCACTGATTCAAAGACTTCGCCCATCTCGTCCACGACGTTCTCCCGGCTCGACGATTCGCTATCTTATGAGCATGCGCGCATAGACGAATAGGTAGTTGCACCCCCTAGCCGCGATCCCTGCACAAGTCTCTAATCCGTCAACATGAACGAAGCCGTGCCGTTCCCGTCGCGTGAACGCCCGTCTCGCGAGATTCGGGAGAAATTCTGTCAAGGAGACCTGCCCATGCCATCGCTATCCCGCCGCTCGGTCGCTCTCATCGGCAGCGCCGCGCTCCTTGCAGCGTCGCTTCCTGCGAGCGCCGCTGCCCAATCCGGGCCGGCCAAGAACAAAGTGGTGTTCCAGGTCAGCGACTCGGACCCGGCCAAGTGGAGCCTGGTGCTCAACAACGTGAGGAATCTGCAGACCGAGTTGCCGGATGACGAGTCGGATATCGAAGTCGTCGTCTACGGGCCCGGGATCGGCATGCTCAAGGGCGATTCGCCGGTGGCGCACCGCATCGCGGACACGCTGAAAAGCGGCGTCAAGGTCGTGGCATGCGAGAACACCATGAAGGGCATGAAGCTCACCTACGCCGACATGCTTCCGAGCATCGGTTACGTCCCGGCGGGAGTCGTCGAGGTCATGCGCAAGCAGCAGCAAGGATATTCGTACATCCGGCCATGAGAACCTTGCCGCCCTTCGATTCAGGGGACGTGGAGCACTAGCTCGGATCCTTCGAGGGATCGGGTGCGGCAAAATCGGTCATGTCCGAAGCCGACTTCCAGCGACTCACCAACGAGGTCCTCTCGCTCAGTTTCGCGATCGCAGTGGCGTTCGGGTGGGTGGCGCAGCGCACTCGTTTCTGCACGATGGGAGCCGTCACCGACCTGGTCATCACTGGCGACTGGACGCGCATGCGCATGTGGCTCGCCGCCGCCGGCACGGCCATCGTCGGCTTCAACGCCATGGTTTTTCTCGGCTGGGTCCAAGCCGACAACAGCATCTACGCAGGGCCTCGCGTCATTTGGCTCTCGGCCCTCGCGGGCGGCCTCATGTTCGGCGTCGGCATGGTGCTCGCGTCCGGGTGCACGAGCAAGAACCTGCTGCGCGCCGGAACAGGCAACCTGAAGGCAGTCGTCGTTCTCCTGGTCGTGGCCCTCGCCGGATTTGCGACCCTCAAGGGCATCACGGCCGTCGTTCGCGTCAGCCTTCTCGATTCGGTCGCGGCGAGCGTCGCAGCCCATCAGGACCTGCCGACGCTCATCGGACCGGTCTTCGCCATGAGCGTGCGCGACGCGGCCGCCCTGCTCGGCGCGGTCATCGGCATGGCGCTTCTGGCGGGCGCCCTGTATTCACGCGCCAACCGGTCGGCCGAGATCGCCTTCGGCGGCATCGCGATCGGCGCACTGGTCGTCACGGCGTGGTGGACGTCCGGCGTCTTCGGCTTCGTCGCCGAGAGCCCGTCGACCCTCGAAGCCACCTTCGTGGCAACGAACACCCACCGCATGGAAGCTCTCAGTTTCGTATCGGCGGTCAGCTACACCGCCGACTACCTGCTGTTTTTCAGCGACGCGTCCAAGGTGCTCACGATCGGTATCGTCACGGCCGCAGGCCTCCCCATCGGGGCCTGGATCGACGCCATATCGACACGCACATTTCGGTGGGAAGGCTTCCATACCACCGCAGATCTGCGAAACCACCTCGTCGGCGGAGCCCTGATGGGTGTTGGCGGCGTGACCGCACTTGGATGCACGATCGGACAAGGGCTCTCGGGCATATCGACATTGAGTCTCACCAGCTTCATCGCCATCGCTTCGATGATTGCCGGTGCGATTGCTGCGGTGAAGATACGGATGTGGATGATGCTTCGGGAGCCCGAGGTGCAGGCACAGTCCAAGCTCTCTCAAGTCATCGATCACTAGCTGCCAGTACGGAGCCCAGTCCCATTCGTATGGGCGGCCCCCAGGACGCCTTCAAGTCCCAAGCGCGAATGTCATCGATCTCGCCGTTGCGGTCGTCGTCAAAGCAGGAACGCTCCTACGGCAAGAAAGGAATTTGGGCGCCTTTGGGACGGCGCCGTTGACGGCCCCGCGAACACCTCCGCCTGGATACCGTTGCTTGGCCTCGGCCCCACGCGACGCTTCACGCGAGGCCATGTCATTTTCTTCAGCACTGCAAAGGGAATATCGTGAACAGAATCATTTGGCTGGTCGGTCTCGTCGTCATCGTCTTGTTCATCGCAGGGTACTTCGGCTTTCGGTGAATCTTCCCCGGGGCCCATCAGGACAGGGCCCGCTGGACATCATTGGGCGGCGTATCTTTCCGTGTGCGTGATCCGCTCGGAGAGATGCGCGACGACGATCCCGAACACGCGAACGGTCGCTTTGGAAGAGATCGCCGTATGCCTCTGCGTGGACAAGCCCCGATGCATCAGTCAATGTCGCCGTGTAGTGGTGAGAATCGAGGCGCTACATCACCCAGATTCGCATCTTTGGCGCGTCGTGGTCGAGCGTGACGCTCTGGTCCAAACGAAACGTGCCGTCTGGCAGCGCCACACCGAATCCTTCGACGTGGAGGCGCCTCGTTGGAGCACCGGAGCTGTTCTCCATGACGCCACTCGAGCCGGTGACCCCGGCAAAAAAGATTTCCGGCCGCATCTCCGGACTTCCACCTTCGAACGAGGACGAAAGACGTTCGCGTAGCCTGCCAAGCTCCCGGCCACGAGCACGAAGGTGGCAATCGATTTCGAAACCGCCATGATTTCTTCCGCTGGCAAGCCACGCACCCACCAGGCTGTTGGAGAGTCGCCGCGTCAGCGCGGCCGCGGCAGGCTTGTCTTCGCTTCATTGGTGTTGCTGCTGGCCGTCACCGGTTTCGCAGCGATTGCCCGGAACGTGATGACGGGTGCAAGCCTCAGCGTCCTTGACGTCCATGTCGCGCAATGGCTGCATCAGCGCGCGACACCGCATCTGACTTCCTGGATGATGGCCGTCACGACACTGAACTCGACGCTCGCCGTGTCGATCTATGGCGCCGCAATCGCGTTCTATCAAGGTTGGCACAGGCGATGGCGGTGCGTCGCGACGATCATCGCGTGCGTGGGCGGCGGCCTTCTCTTGAACGACTTGCTGAAGCACGCCTTTCATCGCGGGCGGCCGCTCCTCGACCATCCGCTGCTGACTCTGGAGACAACCAGCTTTCCGAGCGGCCACGTCGCCGGCAGCACGGTGTTCTACGGACTCCTCGTCGTCTGGATCTTCGGACGGACACAGCAGTGGCGCTGGCGGCTATCGGCGGCGGCGATCGCCGCAGCAGCGATCGCGCTCGTCGCATTTTCGCGGGTCTATCTCGGCGTTCATTTCCTGAGTGATGTGGTCGCGGCCTTCGCGGAGGGAGTGGGCTGGCTCGCGCTCTGCCTTGGCGCGCTCGCAGCGGTCTGGCCGCATGGCGATGTTGGGAAACCTGGATCAGTCGCGAAGGCCGCCCCGTGACCAAGCGCCGTCGCATCGTCGTCGTCCTCAACGCCGGCTCCGGCGGTGGCTGCGACGAGGCCTTCGCTGCCCGCTTGGCCGCTCTCTTTCGCGCCGCCGGTGCCGATGCCGAAGTCCGGCTCGCCCGCAACGGCTCCGAGATCGGAGTGGCTGTGGCAGCGGCGATCGCCGAGCGGCCGGACGCCATCGTCGCCGGTGGCGGCGACGGCACCGTGAGCGCGATTGGCGGCGCCCTCGTCGACTCGGAGATCTCATTCGGCATCCTCCCGCTCGGCACGCTCAACCATTTCGCCAAGGACATGGGGTTGTCGCTCGATCTCGACGCCGCGGTCGGCCACATCGTGCACGGTCAGCCGAGGCGGGTCGATGTGGGAGAGGTCAATGGTCGCATCTTCATCAACAACGCGAGCCTCGGCCTCTATCCGGATATGGTGCGCCACCGCGAGCAGCAGCAGAAGCGCTTCGGGCGCGGCAAGTGGTCGGCCATGCTGTGGGCGAGCGTCGGCGCGCTTCGGCGCTATCCGTTCCTTGGTGTGCGCCTGTCCGTGGACGGTCGTGAGATGCTTTGTCGGACGCCGTTCGTCTTCATCGGCAACAACGAATACAGCATGGAAGGTTTCTCGGCCGGCAAGCGGAAGGGTCTGGGTGGCGGCCTGCTGAGTCTCTACGTGGCGCGTCGCCCCGGGCGTCTGCGCCTGCTGCAGCTTGCGGCGCGCGCGTTGGTCGGGCGCCTGCGCCAGGCGAGAGACTTTGACGCTTTGCATGCGTCCCGGATCGTCGTGGAGAGTCGCCGCCGGCGCCTGCACGTCGCGACCGACGGCGAGGTGAGGATCATGACGCCGCCGCTCTGCTTTCGCATCCGCCCGGCCAGCCTCGCGGTGCTGCGCGATGACAGCGTGTCCGCTTCAGCTTGAAGAACTTCGATGCGCAGGCTCCTTCACCTCTCCGATCTCCATTTCGGTCGCACCGACCCCGCCGTGATCGAACCGCTGCTCGACGCGACTGCGCGCATCGCACCTGACCTCGTCGTCGTCTCGGGCGACCTGACGCAGCGGGCCCGTGCGGCGGAGTTCGAAGCCGCACGCAAGTTTCTCGATCGACTGCGGCTCCCCTTCGTCGTCGTACCCGGCAACCATGACGTGCCGCTCTATCGCGTCTGGGAGCGATTCCTGAGTCCGATGCGGAAGTACAGGCGCTATGTCGGCGACGACCTCGAGCCCACCTTCGTCGACGACGAAATCGCCGTGCTCGGCATCAACACAGCGCGTTCTTCCACCTTGAAAGGCGGCCGCATCAACGAAGCGCAGATGCAGGGCATTCAGGCTCGCTTCGCAGCGCTGCCGGCGACGCTGACGAAGGTCGTGGTGACACACCATCCGTTCGACCTTCCCGACGATCCTGGCAATGCGCAGCTGGTGGGCCGCGCCGGGCAGGCGATGGCCGTCTTCGCGCGCTGCGGTGTCGACCTCTTGCTCGCCGGCCATTTCCACAGCACGCAAGCAGGCGAATCCTCGACGCGCTACCCGATCCCAGGCTACGCGGCACTGGTGATCCAGGCGGGCACCGCGACGTCGACGCGCGGCCGTGGTGAGGCGAACTCGTTCAATGTGATCCATATCGGCAGGGACGAAGTGGTCGTGGAGCCCTGGGTGTGGCAGGCAGGTGGCGCTGCGTTCGTCGCGACACCAGGTGAGCAGTTTCGACGCGAAACGTCTCGCTGGGTGGCAACCTAGGAAGGGAGACATTGGCGTTGTCGCGCGCAGTCGATCAGGCCAAGTCTTCCGCTCATCTCGAACGTTTGATAGCACAGATCATTGCCATCAACGGATGGAACCGTCTCGCGATTCCCTTCAGGTCGGAGCCGGGAAGCTATCGACCCAACGTCGCGGACGCCGGATAGACATCGTGGTTGAGATGCAGGGACGCTGGCGGCGCAGCTTGCCCTCCTCGGCGAGGTCGCGGGTCCGCCGTTAGGCAGCGACGACTTCGATCTCGGGCTCGATCGTCCGGAGCAGATTCTCGATGCCCCGGAGCGTCCCCGAGATCGAGCTCGGGCAGCTGCCGCACGCGCCCTGGTAGTGGACGACGAGGCGGTCGCCCTCCAGCCCGAGGACGTGCAGGTCGCCGCCATCGCCCTGCAGATAAGGCCTGATCTGCTGGTCGAGCAGCAAGGTGATCGCGTCGAGGCGGTCCTGGTCGTGCTCGCTCAGATGGGCGAACGACTCCCGCGCCTCGACAACCGCAGCAGCCGACTGATCGCTTGCCGCCGGCGCGGCACGCAACGGAACGGCGATCTTTCGCGCCAGCTGCTTCCAGTCGGCGTTGCCGTCCTGGGTGACGGTCAGCCAGCGATCGACATAGAACACATTGGTGACGTGCTCGATCGCGAACAGCGCCCGCGCCAGCTCGTCACCTTCGGCTTGCTCGGCGTTTTCGAACGAACGCGTCACGCCCCAGGTCAGCGGCT
>DAIMIM010000002.1:0-30172 GCA_036722755.1 Caldimonas sp.
AGGCCGGTGATCTCGTAGTCGCGCAGCCGCGTCCCTGGCGACAGAACGTGACCGGACTGAGGCTGAACGCTCGTCGGCCCTTCGATGTCGTCGATCACATGAGCCGGGTTCATCGCCATCAAGGTCTGCGGTCTCCGCCGGCGTGGCCGGCCTGCGCCAAGCGCGCTTGCGCCGGAGGGAACGAGCCCGTCATTGTCGCGCCTGACGCCCGCGCCGGCGAAGCGGCGCGGGCCCGGTACGACACAACAAATTCACGGCATCGGGGCGGGTGCGGCATCCGGGCGCCGGCCGAAGAAGCCGGCACCTTCCCAGACAAGAGCGATCTCGCCGTCCTGGTTGAGCATTTCCGAGCGTGACTGAACCACGCCGACGCCCGACCGGCTCGCCAGCGGGCGCGTCTGCAGCACCGTCGTTCGCATGTGCATGACATCGCCGGGAAACACCGGCCGCGGCCATGCGAGGCGTTCGAGGCCTGGCGAGCCGAGGCTCGCCGCGTCGAGCAGATATTCGTCGCAGGTCATGCGCATGGCCATCGCGCAGGTGTGCCAGCCGCTCGCCGCGAGCCGGCCGAACAGCGACGCCTCGGCGGCCGCATCGTCCAGATGAAACGGCTGCGGGTCGAACTGTCGGGCGAAGTCGATGACGGCCTCGCGGGTGACTTCCCAGCGGCCGAACTCGCGTACCGTTCCAACCGCGAAGTCTTCCCAGTACCAGAGCACGGGCCGTCGAATGGCGTGGGCGGTTGCGGCGGGCGCGGAATCGGTCACGGCAGGCGGGCTCGACATGGCAGAGCCATCAGGATAGCGGCGCCGCGCCACGACGCATCGCGGCGGGGGCCCTGACCAGTGAGGCTGCGACCCGGTGTAGGTCGAGAGCCGTGGCCGGTCGCAGTGAGCGGTCAGCGACCGAAGAAGTGGCGAAAGACGTCGGGCTCGACGACCTCGCGGACCGCAACACCGTCGAGCGGCTCGCGAAAGGGGCCGGACATCACCGCGGGCTCCAGCTCGGCCGGCCGTGTGCTGTCCCAGACACTGTGACTGGCGTTGCCCGGTCTCGACGCCAAAAAGCCGCCGACCGAGCCGAGCAACCGGCCATCGAGCCGATCAGCGAGCGTCGCGGCGAGCGAGGGCAACTCTTCCCACTCGATCGCGCCTGCCGGGACCGGCGGGCGGAACGCGTGGGGAAAATGCAAGGTCGAAGGTGCGTGGCGCATGTTGATCATCTCCCCTTGGTGCGTCGATGCAACCTTATCGCCGCGGCGCGGCGGCGAAGGCTCGAACAGGCTCGATGTTCGGGCGCAGATCGCCTTTGGCCGCCGTCGAGCGTCGAGCGGCGTGATCTTCTGCCGCTCCGCGTCAACGCCCCACGATCAGCGCATGCGCACTTCGCCGTGCTCGCCGAGCTCGGTCGGCGGCTTGCCGGTGACCGCGGCCTTGGCCATCTCGAACAACTGCACGACCTTGCTTTCCTTCACGTCCCAGTAGTTGGCGTGGACGATCTGCACCTGGACCAGCGCCAGATCGGGGTCGGTCGCGCCGCCCGGGAACCAGGCCTCGGCCAGCTTCGACCAGAGCTGGTCCTTCTTGGCCTGGTCCTCGATCATCGCCGCGGTGCCGGAGACCGACACATAGGTGTCTTCGGAGGTGTCGGCATAGACGAGATTGACCACCGGATCCCGCTTCAGGTCGTCGACCGGATCGCCGCGCTTCGACATGAAGAACCACAGACTTTCGTCGGCATCGAGGTTCTTGTTCTGCGTCGTCATCGGCCGGGAATGGAGATGACCGTTGCCGTGCCGCGTCGTGAACATCGTGAACTTGATGTTCTTGATCATCTTCCAGAGAAGCGTTCGTTGCTGGCTCGTGTCGTTCATGGCTGGCGCGCTCGCAGGTTGGCGCCCGTGGGCGGGCGGTCGACCCATTGAAGCACCGAACAAAACGCTGCCCGGTCAGGCGGGAGCCGACCGGACTGTAGGACGCGTTCGCCCTCGCGTTCACGGCGCCTTTCCGGGCTTCAGCGTCTCGGCAGCGTGACGGAGATCGGCGAGCCAGGCCGCGTAGGCCGCGTCCTTGTCGGCCGGTTCCATGCGCAGCAGGGCCGAAGGATGCAGGGTGATGAGCACGCGTCGGCCGTCGGCGCGCGTCATCCACTGGCCGCGAGACTTCGTCACCGCCACGGCGGCGCCCATGAGCTGGCGCGCAGCGGTGGCGCCGAGCGCGACGATGGCCTTAGGGTCGACGAGGCCGATCTCGCTCTCGAGCCAATGCAGGCAGGCCGCCGCCTCCTGCTGCGCCGGCGTCTTGTGGATGCGCCGCTTGCCGCGCAGCTCGAACTTGAAGTGCTTGACGGCATTGGTGACGTAGACGGCGCGCCGCTCGATGCCGAGCTCGGCCAGGGCGCGGCTGAACAGTTGCCCGGCCGGGCCGACGAATGGCTTGCCCTGCAGATCTTCCTGATCGCCCGGCTGCTCGCCGACGAACATGAGCGGCGCGTGCTTCAGGCCTTCGCCGGGAACGGCCCGGGTGGCATGTTCGCCGATCGGGCACTCGCGGCAACGCTCGAGCGCCTCGCGCAGCGCGGCAAGCGACTGCGGCGCGTCGCCGCCTGGCGTCTCGTCGTGACCGGCGCTTGGGGGCGGCCGCGCCGTGCGCCGCGGTGGGTCGATGGGATCACGCTGGACCATGGCGACGCTCCGTTGGACGATGCTCCGGTAGTAGGCCAGCCAGAGCTGCTCGCCGGCATCGGCAGGCGGTGCGTCCTCGCGCCGTGCGCCCGCGCTGAACAGCAACCGCTCGCCGTCCCAGTGCACGCTCCGCTCGGGCGTGGCGATGGCCCAGCGCATGGCCGAGGAGCGGCGTGCGAAGAACGGCGCGGTGGCTTCGACGATGTGGTGTTCCGGCTCGAACCAGGCGACGTGCAATGGCATGCGGCCTTCGCCTTCGTCGATGACGCGGAAGTGGACGGACGCTTGCATCGTGTACATGTCGTGCCGCACCGCCTGCGCCATGTGCTGGGCGAGAACCCAGTCGGCGTCGAGCGGGTCGTGGCGCAGGCCCGGCTCGGTCTGCAGCCGCCACAGCAGCCGGTAGAGCAAGCCGAATCGGTTCTCGTCGCGGTGCAGGATGACGCTTTCGCAGAGCGCCATGAACGTTGGCGGAACGTGGACCGGCGGCGCGCCGGCCGTGGCTGCTGCGTCGCGCGACGCCGCGATGTCGAAGAGATCGCCCTCCGCATCCTCGGCGGTGTGCCAGGCGATCCGTCCCGGCTCGACCTGTTCGGCCCAGAGGGCGCGACAGGCGCGACGAAATCCATCGAGGTCGATCGCATCAGCCAGCGTGATCGAACGCGGCACGGCGAGCGACCCGGGGCGGACGGAGACGGTCTTGGGCTCCGGTGCGTCGTCGTGCGTCGATCCCGTGCTCATGGCGCGAGGCGCGGGCGCGCCGCGTGCTCGGCGCGAACCTTCGGCGCCATGGCCATCACGCTGGCACGTTGAAGACCTGCCTCAGGTAAGCCAGGAAGGTCTCGTCGTCGCAGAGCAGCTTGCCGGGGCTGTCGGAGAGCTTGGCGACCGGCTGGTGATTGGCATGGGTGAGCTTCATGACGATGTGCAGCGTACTCAGGCCCATGTCGTTGGTCAGATTGGTGCCGATGCCGAAGCCGAGCTGGGTGCGGTCGGCGAAGTGGCGGTACAGGGCGAACGCCTTGTCGAAATCGAGGCCGTCGGAAAAGACCAGGCGCTTGGTCTTGGCGTCGATGCGCAGCTTGTCGTAGTGCTTGAGCGCCTTCTCGCCCCAGACGAACGGATCGCCGGAATCGTGGCGCAGGCCGTCGAAGAGCTTGGCGAAATAGAGGTCGAAATCGGCCAGGAAGGCATCCATGCCGACAACATCGGTGAGCGCCGTGCCGAGGTCGCCCCGATATTCCTGCACCCAGGTCTCGAGCGCGGCGCGCTGGAAGTCGCGCAGCCGGACGCCGAGCGTCTGGAACGTCTGCAAGTACTCGTGCGCCATCGTGCCGATCGGAACGAGACCGAGATCGCGGGCGAAGAGCACGTCGGAGGCGCCCTTGAAGAACTGCGGCACCTCCCGCTTGAGCGTCGTCAGCACCTCGCGGTGCCATTCGCCGGAAAAGCGCCGGCGCACCCCGAAGTCGAAGAACTCGAACGGCGAGCCGCGCGGCGGCTCCTTTTCGAACGCGCGCAGCTGAACGATCTTGGCGGCGAGACGGCGGCGGCCCTCGGCGAGCGCTTCGCGCGCGTCGAAGCGGCGAAAGTACAGCTCGTTGACGATCGCCAGCACGAAGATCTCGAACGCCATGACGTGCACCTGCGGACCGCTGGCGACGATCTCCAGCCCGCGCCCGTCGGCGGCCGTGCGCGCGACGATGAAGTCGCGCTGGAAGCGGAAGATGCGCAGGAAATCGACGAAGTCGGAGCGAAGGAACCGCAAGCTGGCGAGGTAGTGGAGCTCGTTGCTGCGAAACGAGAGTGCGCACAGCGCATCGAGCTCGCGATTGACTTCGGTGACGAGCTCGGCGAGCGGGTAGGCCGGCGTATTGCGACAGACGAAGGTGTATTCGGCCTCGGTCTGCGGATGACGATGCAGCATTGCCTGCCACATCGTGAACTTGTACAGATCGGTGTCGAGCAGGCTGGTGATGACGGGTTGCATCATGGCTTTCGTCGGCGAGTGGCCGACGATAACAACATGGGCGCGTCGCCGTGCCGGGCGCTCGCCGCGCCGGAACGCGTCGCCTACGCCGCCTTGACGGCGCGCCCGGCGACCAGCATCTGGTAGCGCTGGTCCCGGTGGTCGAGCTCGTCGCGGCGCAGGTCTTCGACGCACAGGCCCTGCAGGAACGCCGTCGACGCCAGCACGTTGCCGTAGGCCTCGACCACGACGTTCTCGTTGCCGAACGATTCACCGAGCAGACGGCCGAGCGATTGCGCCGTGAAGCGCCAGTATTCGCCCCAGCGGTCGCGGTCGTACGGGCTCATCTGGCTGATGCCCGGCACCGTCGTCAGCAGCACGCCGCCCGGTCGCAGGATGCGGTGGATGGTCGCAAGGGCGCGCTGGACCTCGTAGATGTAGGTGAGCGTCTGCGTGCAGACGAAGCAGTCGAAGGTGTCGCTGGGCAGGCTGTCGGCGTCGGCAAGATCGGCGACGACCGTCGCTCGCGCGTTGCTGCCGTCGACGTGCAGGATGTCGCTCTTGGTCACGCGCGTGCCGCCGAAGCGAAGCGTGTAGTCGTCTTCGGCGACCTCGAGCACGTGGCCGCGGATGTCGGCGCTGTTCTTGCGCAGGAAATCCTCGATGTAGTGCCGGTCGACCGGCTTGCCGCGGTTCAGGCCGAAGCTGGAGTCGATCGGCGTGACGCGGCGCAGATCGCCGAGGTCGAAGGCGTGAAGAAGAGCGGCCATGCTGCCTCGCGGAGGGTTGATCCGCGGGTCGAGGCAAGCGGCGGGCCCGGGGCGGGGGCGACGCCGTCTCCGGGTCGAGGCAGAGCGCGTCAGCGCGGCGCCGGCTTCATCACGGCGATCGCGGCGCCGAGAGGATCGATGAGCATCGAGAAGCGGCCGATCCCGGGGATGTCGGTGGGCGGCACGCACGACGTGGCGCCGAGGCCGACGGCCTTGGCGGCGCTGGCGTCGCAGTCGGCCACCTTGACGTACTGCATCCACATCGTCGGCGTCTTGGCATCCATCGCCTTGGCGAGGCCGCCGCGCACCGTCTCGCCCTGCTTGAGCACGTAATACACGCCTTGGGGCATCGGCATCGCATCGTGGCTGAAGCCGAAGACCTTCTCGTAGAAGGCGAGCGCGGCAGTCTCGTTTTGCGTCGACAGCTCGTTCCAGTACCAGCCGCCGACCGGCACGTCCTCGGTGTCGGCCGGATCGCCCATGGCGCCTTTCCAGAGCGAGAAGACGCCGCCGCTCGGATCGGCAAGAGTCGCGGCGCGCCCGGCCGAGCCGTAGTCCATCGGTGCCATCAGGCTCTTTGCCCCGGCAGCGAGCGCTGACTTGTACGACGCGTCGACGTCACTCACGGACAGGTACGACAGCCACGCGTTCGGCACGCCGGCCGGCGCCTTGGCGTAACCGCCGATGCCGGCGCCGCCGTTGTGGATCACCGAATAGGGCTCGCCACCCGGCATCGGCATTGTCTCGGTGTGCCATCCAAACAGCGTTTCATAGAAGGCGCGTGCCTTCGCGATGTCGTTCGACACGTGCTCGAACCAGACGAATTTTCCGGGCAGAGAGGACATGGCAGCTCCTGGGTTGAGGAAAGATCGCGAGCTCAGGCGAAACGGCCTGTTGGCTCGGTGGCGAGAAAGCTGGGCCGGGCGCGCATCGTCGCCAGCGCCCGGGCGACGTGCGGCGTCGCGCCGAGGAGCTGCGGCCCTTCGGGCATGCGCTCGAGATAGGCAAGCACCGGCATGACGAAGAGGTCGGCCATCGAGAGGCTGTCGGCGGCGAGCCATGCTGTCGCCGCGTAGGCCCGGTCGAGCAGGGCGAGCAGCGGCGCGATCTCGGCGAGGGCGGCGTCGATGACGGCGCGGTCGGGCGCGCCGCCGCCGCTCGGGAAGAAGTACTGGCGGATGTAGCGCACGACCATGGCGTCGTAGAACGTTGCCTTGAACGCGCTCGTCCACTGCTCGCAGAGGGCGCGGCCGGCGATCGAGCCGGGCAGCAGGGCCGGCCCGTCGAAGCTCTCGTCGATGTAGCGCACGATCGCGCTTGTCTCGTACAGCGCGAAGTCGCCGTCGGTGAAGGCCGGCAGGTTGCCGAGCGGATTGACCGCCAGGATCTCGGGCCCGTGCGGGCCGCATTCGTGCAGCGTGTAGGCGACGCCTTTTTCCGCCAGGGCCAGCCGCGCGGTGCGCGTGTAGCTGCTCGGCGCGACACCGTAGAGCGTGACGGTCGCCGCGCTGCCGCGCGGATCCAGCATTTCGGTGAGCTTGTTGAACGGCCCGTTCCAGCCGCGTGCGTGCGCGTCCTGCGCCGGCCTGGACGGGAAGCCCGAATGGCGCATCTCGAGCAGGGTGGCGCCGTCCTGCTCGCTCAGTGCGATCTCGATCAACGTCGATACCCCGACCATCGGGCCTTCTTCCCATTGCCAGGTGTAGGCGACGCGGTCCGGCCGCCGCAGCTCGCAATAGACGCCGCCGACCTTGAAGAGCGACCCGTCACGCGAGCACATCGCCATGCGCCAGGCGCCGCCGACCCGGGGGTCGACCGTCATCTCCGTCACCGCCATGCCGCGCGGCCCCATCCAGAGGCGCAGCGCGTCGGCGCTGATGAGGGCATCGTAGACGCGCTCGCGCGGCGCCCGGATGAGCCGGCGCATCGACAGCTCGAAGGGTGCCGCCTCGCTCATGATCGACTTCCTTTGTGTTTGGCCGGTGCGACGGCCGTCTTTGCCTTGCGCGGCGAGGCGCTGGTCATGCGTTTGCGCGGCGCGGCGCGGCGCCCGCCGATCGGCGGCGCCGAGGGCGCCTCCAGAAACTCGACCAGCCGATCGAGGCCTGCTTCCCAGAACTGCCGGTACTGCTCGACCCAGTGGTGGGCGGCGGCGAGACCTTCGCCGCGCAGGCTGCAGACGCGGCGTTGCGCCTCGACCTTGCGCTCGATCAGGCCGGCCTCCTCGAGAACACGAAGATGGCGCGAGATCGCCGGCGCCGAGACGCGGAACGGCTTGCCGAGCTCGCCGACGTGCGTCTGTCCTTTTGCGAGCCGGGCGACGATGGCGCGCCGGGTCGGGTCGGACAGTGCGAAGAAGGTGGTGCTCAGATCGTCCATGCCAGTATTTAACGATCCGGTTAAACAAATGTCAAGCCGACAATGTGCGATGTCTTTTGCACCGAACCTTCCCGACCCGCCGGTCGCGCCGCGCGAGGCCAAGGACGTCACCGTCCACGGCGACGAACGCATCGACGACTACTTCTGGCTGCGCCACCGCGACGATCCGCGCACCTTGCCTTACCTGCGTGCCGAGAACGCTTATGCCGACGCCTGGTTCGCGCCGCATGCGGCGCTGAAGGAAACGCTCTACCAGGAGATGTTCGGCCGGATCCAGCAGGACGACGACTCCGTGCCTTACCGCAAGGGCGACTGGTGGTACTCGACGCGCATCTCCAAGGGCGAGCAATACGCGCGTCTGGTACGGCGGCGTGCCGTCGGCAGCGAGCGCAGCTACGACGCCGACGGCAGCGACGAGACGATGCTCGACCTGAACGAGATGGCGCGCGACAAGGCGTTCCTCCGCCTGGGTCTAAGCGCCGTCAGCCGCGACGGCGCGCTCCTGGCGTACAGCGTCGACTTCACCGGCGGGCGCGACTTCTCGCTGCATGTCCGCGACCTGCGCAGTGGCCTGGACGACGCCTGGTCGGTTCCCGAAGTGGCCTCCGCCGCCTGGGCCAACGATGGCCGCACGCTCTACTACGTGACGATGGACGAGGCCAAGCGTGCGAACCAACTCTGGCGGCACGAGATGGCAGGCGCCACGGCGGATACGCTGCTGCTCGAGGAAGAGGACGAGCTCTTCGATCTCGACGTCCGCAAGACGCGAGACGAGCGCTACATCGTGGTCGAGAGCGGCAGCAAGGATTCGACCGAGAGCCGCGTCATCGACGCGGACGCGACGCCGGCGACGTTCGCGATGCGCACGGTGTTCGAGCGACGCGCCGAGATCGAGTACCACCTAGAGCATCGCGACGGCAGCTTCTATGTGCGCATCAACGATACGGGCCGCGACTTCCGGCTCGTCAAGGTCGATGCCAGGCACCCCGACCTCGGGCGCGCCGACGAGCTGATTGCGGCACAGCCGCGACTCATGCTCGAGGACGTCGACCTCTTCGCCGATCACATGGTCGTCACCGAGCGTCGGCAGGGCGTCCTGCAGCTGCGCGTCTTCGATCTGCACAAGGGCGGCGACCACAGCATCGCGTTCGACGAGCCCGCCTACAGCGTCCACGCCGCCGGCAACGCCGAGTTCCGGACCACCAGCCTGCGCTTCGTCTATGCCTCGATGACGACGCCGGCCTCGACCTACGACTACGACTTTCTCAGTCGCGAGCGCACGCTGAGGAAACGCCAGCCGGTGCCCGGCTACGACCCTGCGCTCTACCAGAGCGAGCGCATCACGGCCAGGGCCTGTGACGGCACCGACGTGCCGATCTCGCTCGTCTGGCGGCGCGACAGGAGGCAGAGCACGGCGCAGCCGCTCATGCTCTACGGCTACGGCAGCTACGGCATCCCGCTCGACGCGTCGTTCTCGCAGACGCGCGTCTCGCTGCTCGACCGCGGCGTCGTCTTCGCGATCGCTCACATCCGCGGCGGCGGCGACCTCGGCCACACCTGGTACGAGGCAGGCAAGATGGCGAGGAAGGAAACGACCTTCACCGACTTCATCGCCTGCGCCGAGGCGCTCGTGGCGCGCGGCTGGACGACGCCGTCGCAACTGGCCATCGAAGGCGGCAGCGCCGGCGGCCTGCTGATGGGCGCGGTCGTCAACCGGCGGCCGGAGCTGTTCAGGGCCGTCATCTCCGAGGTGCCCTTCGTCGACGTGATCAGCACGATGCTCGACGAAACCATGCCGCTCACCATCGGCGAATTCATCGAATGGGGCAACCCGAAGCTGCCCGAGCAGTACGCCTGGATGCGTGCCTACAGTCCCTACGACAACCTGAAGCGCGGCGCCTATCCGGCGCTGCTGGTGCGTACCGGCCTCAACGACAGCCAGGTCGCGTATTGGGAGCCGAGCAAGTACGTCGCGAAGCTGCGCACGCTCAAGACCGATGCGAACCCGCTGCTCCTGAAGATCAACCTCGAGGTCGGGCACGGTGGCGCGTCGGGCCGCTTCGATTCGCTCCGCGAGATCGCCGAGGACGACGCGTTTCTTCTGGTCGAGCTCGGCCTCGTCTAGGCGGGCGTCTCGTCCGACGTCTGGATATCAGACGTCGAAGAAGACGGTCTCGCCCTCGCCCTGCAGGCGAATGTCGAAGCGGTAGACGGTCGAGCCTCCCTCGCTCTTCTTGTCCTGGCGCTCAGCGACGAGCGTGGCGCGGCGCGCTTCCCACTCGATCAGATTGAGCACCGCATCCTTGGCATTGGCCTCGGCCTCGTCGCTGAAGTAGATCCGCGTATGCAGGCCGACGTTGATGCCGCGGGCAGCGATCCAGGCATTGACGTGCGGCGCCATGGGGCGACCGTCGCGGCCTTCGACAGCGCCCGGCTTGACGGTCTCGAACGCATACCCGCCGTTCTCGAAATCGGTGCAGGCCCGGCCCCAGCCGCGAAAGTGCGGGTCGATCGCCAAGCCCTGCTGGCGGTCGCCCGGATGCGCGTACCTGCCGGCGGCGTTGGCCTGCCAGATCTCGATCAGCACGTCCTTCAGCACGGTACCGATGCCGTCGAAGACGCGTCCCTCGATGCGGATGCGCTCGCCCGAAGTCTTCGCGTCGACCAACACGTTACCGAAGTTGTTCTCGAAGATGTCGAAGCCGGCGACGTGCGGCGCCAGACCGATGTGCACGTACGGACCCGCCGTCTGCGACGCGGTCTCGCGGCGCACGGTCGGTTCGCTGCCGCCCGGCGCGCCGAAGACGGCGCTCATTGCGCTGCTCCTGGCGCGGTGCGCTGCACGTGGTTCTCGAACAGCGTCGCGCGCCGGCCGCGCAGGACGATGTCGAAGCGATAGGCCCGGCTGTCGAGCTGCACGAAGGCGCCGAGGTCCTGCAGCGCGATCAGGCCGCGGATCTGCTCGTCGCTCGGCACCACGCCGAGAATCGGGCAGCTGCGGATCAGCGGGTCGCCCTCGAAATACATCTGCGTCACCAGCCGCTGGACCCAGCCGTCGCCCGAGATCGCGTAGTGAATGTGTGCCGGCCGCCAGTCGTTGACGCGGTTGCGCCACGGGTACGGGCCGGGCTTGATCGTGCGGTAGGCGTAGTAGCCGTCCTCGTCGGTGAGCATGCGGCCGCAGCCGCCGAAGTTGGGGTCGAGCGCGCCGATGTACTGGTCGTTCCTGTGCCGGTAACGGCCGCTGGCATTGCACTGCCAGACCTCGACCAGCGCGTTCTTCACCGGCCGGCCGAGCTGGTCATGCACGTAACCATGGACGACGATGCGCTCGCCGATCGGCAGGCCGTTCTTGGCGTAGTTGAGGATGAGATCGTTGTCCTGCGGGCCCAGCTCCTCGGCGCGAAAGACGGGGGCCGTCAACTCCGACAGCGACTGCTGCAGCGAGATCAGCGCCAGGCGCGGGCTGCGCAGGACGCTGGTCTTGTACTGCGGCGTGAAGGCCGGCGGGTGCGACGTCGTGTCGCGCATCAGGAACTCGGCGTCGGCCTCGGGGGCTCGGCTCATCGTCATCTCCTCGAGCGACCGGCGATGGTCGCGTTGCAATCGCCGACGGTGTCTCGGGCCGACTCTAACGCCGTGACAGGCCGTGCTCGGCGAAGAAGCGCAGCATCTCGCGGGACGCATCCGGGCCGGCCGCGTCGGCGTAGCTGCCACGCTTGTCACCGCCGAACCAGGCGTGGCCTCCGCCGTGCACCAGCCAATGCTCGGCCCGGCTCGGAGCGGCGCCGGACGCGTTCTCGGCGCGGTAGGTGGTGCGCGTGTAGCCGCGCCCTTGCTCCGATGTGCCCGATTGGCGCGTCGCTTGCCACGACCCGCTCGCGCCGAGCGCTGCGTCGAGCAGGAGACTGGCATTGACGACGTTGACGGTCGGGTCGGCGTCGCCGTGGAAGACGATGACGGGCGCGCCCGCATTGGCGCCCTCGGTCGCGTCGGCCTCGACCGCCGGGCGGCCCGGCCAGCGCGGTGGCAAGGTTGCGCGCGCAACCCCGGTCTTCATCGCCGCGAATGCCGAACCGACGTCGTGCGCGGAACCGGCGGCGAGCCCGGAGTGAATGCCGGCGGCGGCATAGAGATCGGGATATTCGCGCGCCAGGATCGCCGCCATCGCGCCTCCGGCGGACAGGCCGGCGACGAAGACGCGGTCGGCGTCGACGGGGTGCGTCTCCATGACGTGGCGCGTCATGCCGGCGATGAGCGCCGGCTCGCCGTGGCCACGGCGCTGGTCGTCGGGCACGAACCAGTTCCAGCACTTGTTCGCGTTCGAGCGCGGCGCCTGTGCCGGATAGAGAACGAACCAGCCGAGTTCCTGCGCAAGCTGGTTCATGCGCGTGCCGGTGGCGAAATCGTCCGGGTCCTGAGTACAGCCGTGCAGCATGACGACCATCGGCAATGGGCCTGCGAAGCCCGCCGGCTCGAACAGCTTGAAGAGGCGGGTGCCGGTCGCGCCCGTGAAGCTGCTTTCGGCGAAGCGGCTCGGGCGGTCGACCGTCGTTGCGGCGCCTGACCTCACCTCGTGCACGAGACCGTCGAGCACGTCGTCGTCCAAAGGGCCTCCGGGTTTTGTTGGAGCGATCGTTTTCATCGCGGCCGGGTCGGTCGCGGGCGCCGACGGCATCGTCGCGGCAACGTGGTCGGCAAGGGCGCGCTGCAGCGTCGCCGTGGCCTCCACGAGGTGGCCGCGGCGCGTCAGCCCGGTGGCGGCAAGGATTTTCTTCAGGAAATTGCTCAAGGCGGAGGGCTCTCGTCGGCGGGAACGGTGAATGCGAAAGGCGTGAGGGTATACCCTCGGCGCCCAAGGCGTGCGACAGCGACTATTTCGGCCGTGGCCTCGGCAGCGTCGCCAGCTCCGTCTTCAGCTCGCCGCGGCGCAAGGCCCTGACGAAGCGGGCGACGGCCCGGCCGACATGGCGCGCCTCTTCCTGGACCGGCCCGTCCTTGTCGAGCTCGTCGTGGCTGGTGGCATACGGCTTGTAGTAGCCGATGAAGCGGTCGAGCCGGGCCTCGTCGCCGGCATCGACAAGACCCATCCAGTCGAGCCAGTCGGACAGTGCCCGGCGCGAGCCTTCGATGCCGGCGACATCGCCGTGGACGACCAGACCGTAGACGCGCTTGTCGAGATGCTTCGGGTAGCCCCAGCCCTTCAGCTCGAGCGCCTTGGCCTTGGCCGGGTTCTTGCCGTGGGTCGAGGTCGGGTCGGGATTGCCGCCGTCGGCGCAGACGAGCCGGTCGATCATGAGCTTCAACGGGCTCGGGCTCTGGTACCAGTGCACCGGCGTGACGATGACGATCGCGTGCGCGGCGACCCAGCGCTCGTAGATTTCGGCCATCCAGTCGTTGGTCTGGCCGAGCGAATGGTTCGGATAGCAGCTGCAGGGCCAGTGGCAGAGCGGCATCGCCGTCGACACGCAGGCCTTGCACGGGTGGATCTTGCGGCCGTATTCGGACGTCAACAGGCTCAGGTCGAGGAAGTCGACCTCGATCTTCGCCGCCGTCAGCTCGGTGCTGACGAGTCCGGAGAGGCGAAAGGTCTTCGAGATTTCGCCCGGACAGGTGCCGTCGTTGCGCGGCGATGCGCAGATGACGAGCGCGCGCGTCGTCGTCGTCGGATCGGCCCAGACGCCCTGCGCCTGCTCGAGACGCTTTTTTGTCTCCAGCCAGTCGATCGAGAGGTCGTAGCCTGGATCGGCAAAACCCGGGCCGGCCTTGACCGTGATCGGCGACTTCCGCCCGTCGACGTAGGCGTCCCACGCGATCTCCTCGATCCGGCCGAGGGCGCCGTCTTCGGCCCGGAACGCCGGGTCGACGAAGGAGCCGCGAAAACGCCGGCCGAATTCGGCCCGGTCGAGGTGATCGGGCGCCTGGCCCTTGCGTACCTTGGTCGTCATGTGAGCCTTTGCACGTCGCCGTAGTATTCCGAGACCTGACCGAAAGAGCACTCCGCATGAAAGCAACCTGGAACGGCGCGACGCTCGCTGAAAGCGACGACACGGTGGTCGTCGAAGGCAACCACTATTTCCCCGAGGCAAGCCTCAAGCGCGAGTACACGACCTTTAGCAATCATCGTTCCGGCTGCCCCTGGAAGGGTCAGGCTCACTACTACAGCCTGATGGTCGACGGCAATCTCAACGAGAACGCCGTCTGGTACTACCCCGAGCCGAGCGACGCGGCCAAGGAGATCAAGGGCCGCGTCGCGTTCTGGAAGGGCGTGAAGGTCGAGTGATTGGCGAAGCCGGGGCTGGCTACTTTCCGGCCTTGAAGGCCGTGAAGATGCGCGTCTGAACGCGACGAATGTCCTGCGGTACGGAATCGGGAGGCGTCATGCGCGCCTTGTCCACGGCCGAGAGAAAGATCGTCTTGTTGTCGGCGACGTCTTTCTTCACGAGCTTCAGCGACGCGGCGTTCGGATTCGCGTAGAAGACCTTGTTGGTGAGCGATGCGGCCACGTCCGGACGCAGGATGTAGTTGATGAAGAGGTGTGCATTGGCAACGTTCTTCGCGTCCTTCGGAATCGCCATCGTGTCGAAGAAAAGCGTCGCGCCACCCTTCGGAATGAGCGCTTCGATGGCCGCCGGTTGCCCGGGGCTGGCGTCCATGGCGCGAGCGCGAGCGATGTTGATGTCGCCCGAATAGCCCATCACCGCGCAAAGGCTCCCGCCGGCGAGATCGTTGATGTAGCCCGACGAGGAAAAGCGCGTCACGAAGGGTCGCACGCTTTTCAGCATCTGCGCCGCGGCTTCGTAGTCGGCCGCGTTGGTGCTGTAAGCGGGCTTGCCGACGTAGAGCATGGCCACAGGCAGCACCTCCGACGCCGAGTCGAGGAAATTGACGCCGCAGCCCTTCAGCTTCGAGGCGTATTTCGGATCGAAGATCAGGCTCCATGCGTTGTCGGGCATCGGCATCGCGCCGAGCGCCGCTTTGACCTTCGGAGTGTTGATGCCGACCGTCACGTAACCCCAGAGCCAGTCGACGAGATACTGGTTGCCTGGATCGACCTTCTCCAACTGCTTCAGCAGCGCCGGATCGAGGTTGCCCCAGTTCGTGAGCCTGGAGCGGTCGAGCTTTTGCAGCAGGCCGCCGGTGATCTGCTGCTTGGCGAAGTGCGAGCTCGGCACGACGATGTCATAGCCGGTGTTGCCGGCGACGAGCTTGGCGTGCAGCACCTCGTTGGCATCGTAGTTGTCGTAGTTGACCTTGATGCCGGTCTCCTTCTCGAAGTTCCTGATCGCGTCGTCGGCGATGTAGTCCGACCAGTTGTAGATGTTGAGCACCTTCGGATCTGCGGCGAACGCGCGATCGGGCGCCGCGAAGAGAGTGGCCGCGACGATGCCGGCGATCGCGATCAGGTGGCGCAGGCGCGGCGAAAGGAAGGCGGGCATCGCGTCGAATCCTCGGCTGAAGGGAGTGCTGAAAGAAAGTGCGGATAGTCGCCGCGAATCGTAACTTCGGCGGCCGTGTCGATGCCGTCCTTCTTCTCGCCGGCAGACGGCAACGGCGCGATGGCCCATCATGTCGGGTCGCGCCCAGCCGATTTCGACACGCGCCACGGAGACGCCATGACGACGATGCCTTCATCTTTCGCGCAACCCGTTTCAAGCCTGGCGTTGCTCGCCGCCGTCGCTGCGCTCGTCGGCGGGCTGGCGGCTTGCTCGAAGTCGCCGGATGCAGCCACCGCGGCCGGCATCTCTTCGACCGCTGCGTCCGCGTCGGCAGCGCAGAAAGCGCTGCCGCTCTCCGCCCGCCTTGCCGACGACGGCATCGCCTGGACGCACGCGGCCAGCGCCGCCGACGTCGATGCCGCGTTCGCGCTCGCGAAGTCGCAGGCTAAGCCCGTATTCGTCTATTGGGGAGCGGGCTGGTGTCCGCCGTGCAACCAGGTCAAGGCGACGATCTTCAACCGGCAGGATTTCATCGAGCGTTCGCGCGCCTTCGTGCCCGTGTATGTCGACGGCGACAGCGCAGGTGCGCAAAAACTCGGCGCCCGCTTTCACGTCAGCGGCTATCCGACGATGGTGCTGTTCAACTCGCGCGGCGATGAAATCACGCGGCTGCCCGGCGAGGTCGATCCGGCCCGCTACACCGAGGTGCTCAATCTCGGCATGAGCGCGGCGCGGCCGGCCAGGGCGGTGCTCGCCGATGCGATGGCAAGCGGGAAGACGCTGACGCCCAACGAATGGCGGCTGCTCGCGTTCTATTCGTTCGACACCGACCAGCAGCAGCTCCTGGCAAAGGACAAGGTGGCCGCGACCCTGACCCGCCTCGCCGAGCTCTGCCCGCCAGGCCAGACCCAGACAGCGACGCGTCTGCGTCTGAAGGCGCTTGCGGCCGGCACCAAGCCGCCGCCGTCCGGTGACTTGCCGGCAAGGGCCTCCATGTTGGGCCTGCTCGTCCTGCTCCGCGACCCCGCGGCATCGCGCGAGGAAGCCGACGTCCTTCTCAACTCACCCGTCGAGATCGCCCGCTCGGCGACTGCCAAGGGCACGCCCGAGCGCACGCAGATGGTGGACATGCTGGCCGCCGCGCTGCAGCGCCTCGAGGCCGACGCGACGCTGTCGCGCGCCGATCGCATGCAGGCCTTGATCGGCCAGGTCGACCTCGCCCGCATCGACATGCCCGACGACGATGCGGCCACCGCTGGCGCGACACCGGCCCCGTTGCCGAAGTTGTCCCCGGCTTTGCTCGCCGACGTGCGCGAGCAGACCGCACGCGCCGATCGCGAGATCACCGATGGCTACGAGCGCCAGGCCGTGATCACGTCGGCCGCCTATCTCCTCGACCGGGCCGGGCTCTCGAAGGACTCGGATGCGCTGCTCGAGGCCAATCTGGTCAAGAGCCATTCGCCGTACTACCTGATGTCGGAGCTGGCGGGCAATGCGAAGCGGCGCGGCGACAAGGACGCTGCACTGCGCTGGTACCGCAAGGCCTTCGAGAAGAGCGAAGGTCCGGCGACTCGCCTGCAGTGGGGCGCCAGCTACGTGAGCGCGCTGGTCGACCTTGCACCGGGCGACGAGTCGGCCATCGAAGCGGCGACGACCCGTGTCTGGAAGGACGCAGCGACGCAGCCCGATGCCTTTTACGAGCGCAGCGGGCGCTCGCTGCAGCGGGTGGGAACGAAGCTGCAGGCCTGGAGCGCGGGCGGGGCTCACGCTGCGCCGATGGGCCGACTGCGCGCGCAGCTGGCGACTCTCTGTGGTCAGGCAGGTCGCAACGAGGCCGAGCTGGCGACCTGCTCGGGCCTGCTGGCGCCACCGCGCAAGACCTAGCGCGGCGCGCGCTTCAGCGTGCGGGCGCAAGCCGGCGTCCCGGCCGGATCTCGTAGCGGGTGTTCTTTTCGCCATCGGTGAAGCGAAGCGTTGTCCCGGACCAGTTGTACGGAGCGCTGAAGCCGTCGAGCAGCATCCGGCCTTGCAGCATCGTCACGTCGAGCTGGCCCGGGCGCAGGTTCAGGCGGTAGACGATGTCGGACATCCTCACCTCGGCGTGCGATCGCGATCGCACGTCGAGCTCGGCCGGGCCGCAACTGGGCGGCTGCGCCGGCGAGGTGGCGGCGCAGAAGGTCGCCGCATAGCGACCCGGCGCCGGCACCGCTGCGCTCGCCGACAGGGCGACAAGCGCGAGCAGCCAGGCCGAACGCATCGCCTCTACTTCAGCAGGCCTTCGTCCTTCATCGCCGACTGGACCGCCGGCCGTGCCGCCATCCGGGCCATGAAGGCGCCGAGGTGCTTGTACGAGGAGATATCGATGCCGACGTGCTGGGTCCAGCTGGTGACCGTGAAGAGATAGGCATCGGGCAGGGAGAACGCATCACCCATCAGATATTGCCGCCCTTCGAGCTGGGCATCGACCCACTTCAGCTTGTCGGCCGCCTTGGCGCGCATCAGCGCCTTCGCTTCCTCCGGCATGGCCGGATTGAAGAGCCCGCCGATGCCCTTGTGCAACTCGCTGGTGATGAAATTGAGCCACTCCAGCATCCGGTAGCGCTCCATCGTGCCAGCGGCGGGCGCGAGCCTTTTCGCAGGCACCTGGTCGGCGATGTATTGCAGGATGGCAGGGCCTTCGCTGAGACGCGTGCCGTCGTCGAACTCGAGCACGGGCACCTGGCCTTTCGAGCTGATCGCGTAGTAGTCGCTCCCGTCTTGCAGCTTGTGCGTCTTGGTGCTGGCGAGGACCGTCTCGAAGGCGAGGCCGGATTCCACGAGGACGATATGCGGCGACAGCGAGCAGGCGCCTGGGCTGTAGTAGAGCTTCATGGTGATGCAGTCGAGAGCATTGGGGCGGCTATTACACATCGCATTCGCCGGCCCGTCGTTCGATCGGCTTGAAAGCGGTGTGCAGTGGCGCCGCGCTTGCGCCGCGCCAAGTCGTCGCCAGATCGGCTGCATGAACAATTCAGCATCCACATCCTTTCGCTCCCGCGGCGTCGAGCGTCTCGTTCGCGGGCAGGCCACTTCCGATGGCGACGGCGTCAAGCTGACGCGCGTCCTGACGCAGCCGCTGCAGCAGCGCCTCGACCCGTTTCTCATGCTCGATGCGTTCGGCAGCGATGCCGCGGCCGACTACGTCGGCGGCTTCCCCGACCATCCGCATCGCGGCTTCGAGACCGTGACGATCATGGTGGAAGGCCGCATGCGCCATCGAGACAGCGTCGGCAACGTCGGCCTGCTCGAGCCCGGCAGCGTGCAGTGGATGACGGCCGGGCGCGGCATCGTCCACTCCGAGATGCCCGAGCAGGAGGCGGGCCGGATGGCCGGCTTTCAACTCTGGGTCAATCTGGCCGCCAAGGACAAGATGCAGGCGCCTGCCTACCGCGACGTGCCGCCCGGCGACGTGCCGGCATTCGAGACGGCGGACGGCGTGCGCGTGCGCGTGATCGCCGGTCGAAGCGGCGGCGTCGACGGCGCCGTGACGCGCCCGACGACGGAGCCGGTGGTCCTCGACGTCAGCCTGCCCCCGGGCACGACGTTTGAGGCGGAGCTGCCCGCCGGCCACAACGCCTTCGCCTACGTCTCGGTGGGTGCGGTCGACGTCGGCGGCGATGGGCCGACCCGGGTCGATGCCGAGCGCATGGCGATTCTCGGCAACGAGCCGGGCGCCGCCGGGGTCCGGCTCTCGGCCCCGGCGGGCTCGGCCACGCCAGCGCGCGTTCTTCTCGTCGCGGGTCGGCCGCTCGGCGAGCCGATCGCGCAGCACGGCCCGTTCGTGATGAACACGGTTGCGGAGCTGCAGCGCGCGGTCAGCGACTTTCAGCGCGGCGCGCTCGCGACCTGAGCCGGCCGCCCGAGCGTGCGCAGGAAGGCCGCCACGGCGCCGGTCTCCTACGCGGCGATGGTATGGTCGCGCTTGCCGAAGCCCGCCTGAGCCGTCCATGTCGCGCACGATCCTCGAAGAAGCACGTTTGCATCCGGCGATCCGCGAGCGCGTCGCCAACCTCAACGCCGACATCGTCCACAACGTCCAGGCGGCGGCGACGTCGAATCCGGTCCTTGTCGTCGGCATGGTCGGCAACCCGTTCGTGCGGCGCGCCCGCAAGGCGCTGGTTGCGGCCGACATCGCCCACCACTATCTCGAGTACGGCAGCTACTTCGGCGGATGGCGCAAGCGCAACGCCCTGAAGATGTGGTCTGGCTGGCCGACGTTCCCACTGGTGTTCGTCAAAGGAACACTGATCGGGGGCGCCGAGGAGCTCGAGGGCCTGGTCGCAAGCGGTGAGCTGAAGCGCACGCTCGGCGAATGAGCCCGTGGCGGTCGGCGGGGCTGGCCGCGACGCTCGCCGCCGCGGCGATCGCCTGGCCCGGCATGAATGCCGAGGCGGCCCCGCTGCTCAGTGACTGCCATGTCGCGGGGATACGCAACGGCGTGCAGTGCGGCAGCATCCAGCGGCCGCTCGATCCGGAGCATCCCGAGCGGACGACGATCGCGATCCACTTCGTCGTCGTGCCGGCGATGGCGAGGCGAAAGCTCGCCGACCCGGTCTTCATGCTCGCCGGCGGTCCGGGGCAGAGCGCGATCGGGGTTGCCGCGCTGACCATGCCGCTCTTCTCGCGGCTCAACAACCGCCGCGATATCGTCTTCGTCGATCAGCGCGGCACCGGCGAGTCGGCGCCGCTGCTCTGCAAGGACCCAGAGGAAGGAACGCTGGCCGAGCAGTCGGAGACCGATCGGCAGGTGCGGATGATGGCGCAGTGCAAGGCGTCGCTGCTGAAGCTGCCCTACATCCGAAGCGAAAGCGATCTCGGCCTTTTCACGACCTCGATCGCCGTCCAGGACCTCGACGCCGTCCGCCGCGAGCTCGGCGCAGAGCGCGTCGATATCGTCGGCGCATCGTACGGGACGCGCGTCGCGCTCGAATACCTGCGCCAGTTTCCGAAATCGGTGCGGCGCACCGTGATCGACGGCGTGGCGCCTCCCGACATGGCCTTGCCGGCGAGCTTTTCGACCGACAACCAGGCGGCGTTCGATGCGCTGGTGGCGGCGTGCGCGGCAGAACCGGCATGCGCCAGGGCGCACCCCGATCTGCGTGCTCGATTCACCGGTCTGCTGCAGAGCCTGCCCAGACGCATCACCGCCGCGCAGGCGTTGAGCGGCCGCGACGAAACGTTCACCATGACGCGCGACATGGTGCTCAACGCCGTGCGGGGCGCGCTCTACGTGCCGGCCCTGGCGGCGGCGCTGCCTGCGGCGATCGATGCCGCGTCGCACGACAACTTCGCGCCGCTGATCGGGCTCAGCGCGACGCTGTCGGCGAAGAAATCGTCCCGTCTGGCCATCGGCATGCATCTGTCGGTGGTCTGTTCCGAGGACCTGCCGCGGTTCGCCGCATCGCTCGACATGCCGGGCGCCGACTTCGGCGGCTCGTCGTCGCACATGTACGAGAAGGTCTGCCCGACCTGGCCGCGCGGTGCCGTGCCGGCGGCGTTCTACACGCTGCCCAAGAGCGATTCACCGGTGCTGGCGCTGAGCGGCAGCCTCGACCCGGTGACGCCACCGCGCCACGGCGAGCGCGTTGCGCGTGCGCTCGGCCCGCTGGCGCGTCACATCGTCGTCATCAATGCCGGCCATGGCGTGATGGCGATCGGCTGCATGCGCGATGTCGTCTTTCGCTTCATCGACGCGGCGTCGGACGCCGACGCGCTCGCCGTCGACGCGACGTGCGCGTCGCATCTGCCAAGGCCGTTCGCGTTCGAGCCAATTCAAGCCGCGGTCGATCGGCCATCGGAGCCGGCGCGATGATCGAGATCAGCGGCCTCGCCAAGTCGTTCGCCGTTGCTGCTTCACGGCCGCGCGGCCTGGGCCGCTTCGCGCACTTGACGCGAAAACGCGTCGCGCCAACGGTCGTCCACGCCGTCCGCGACGTGAGCTTCACCGCGCCGGGCGGCCACATCACCGGCCTGCTCGGCCCGAACGGCGCCGGCAAGACGACGACGCTGCGCATGCTGGCCGCGCTCATCACGCCCGATGCCGGGCGCCTCCTCGTCGACGGCATCGACGTCGTCGCCAGGCCGCGCGAGGTGCTGGCGAAGATGGGCGTTCTCTCGGACTCGCGCGGTCTCTACGCGCGCCTCACCGCGCGCGAGAACATCGTCTACTACGGCGCCCTGCAAGGCATGGAGCGCGAGGCCGCCGATGCGCGCGCCCAGGACCTGGCCCGCATGTTCGACATGACGGCCTTGCTCGACCGGCGCACCGACGGCTTCAGCCAGGGCGAACGGATGAAGACGGCGCTGGTTCGCGCGCTCGTTCACGACCCCGCCAACATCATCCTCGACGAGCCGACCAACGGCCTCGACGTGCTCGCCACGCGCGCCCTGCGCGACAGCCTGCGCTGGCTGCGCACGCCGGCGGGAGGCTCCAAGTGCATCGTATTCTCGACCCACATCATGCAGGAGGTCGAGCGGCTGTGCGATAGCGTCGTCGTCGTCGCCGACGGCCGCACGGTGGCGAGCGGCACCGTGCCGGAGTTGCTCGAGCGCACCGGCGAATCCGACTTCGAGGAGGCGTTCGTCAAGCTCGCGTTCGCGCCCGCCGGCGATCGGGCCGGCGATGTCAGGGAGGCCCCATGAGCAGACGTGCCGCCGCCGTGCTCGTTGTGCTGCGCAAGGAGCTGACGGATGCGCTGCGCGACCGGCGCACGCTGCTCACCGTGTTGTTCTCGTCGGTGCTGATGGGGCCGCTGGTGCTGGTCGCGATTTCCGGGCTGATCGCTTCGCTGGAGTCTCGTGCCGAGCAGCGCGAGGTCTACGTCGCCGGCCTCGCCAACGCGCCGACGCTGCGCAACTTCCTCGAGCGGCAAACCTATACCGTCAAGGAAGCGCCGCCCGGCTACGAGGCCGAGCTGCGCAAGTCGCGCTTCAGCGATCCGGTTGTCGTCGTGCCTGCGGACTTCGAAGCAATGCTCGCGCGTGGCGAGGCGCCAGTCGTGGAGATCGTCTCCGACAGCGCCAACCAGAGCTCCGAAGCGAGCACCGGACGCATCGAGCGTCTGCTTGGCGGCTTCGGCCGGGAACGCGCGGTGCTGAACATCGCGCTGCGCGGCGTCGCCGTGCAATTGCTCGAGCCGATCCAGATCGAGAGTCACGATCTCGCTAGCACGCAGACACGCGCCACGCGGATCACCGGCATGCTGCCGTACTTCGTGATGATGGCCGTGCTCTACGGCGCGCTGACCGCAGCGCTCGACACGACAGCCGGCGAGCGCGAGCGCGGCTCGCTCGAGCCGCTGCTGATGAACCCGACCGAACGCTGGGCCATCGTCGCCGGCAAGTGGGGCGCGGTCGCTTGCGTCAGCATGTTGATCGCGGTGCTGAGCTCCTTCAGTTTTCTTCCCGGACAGTGGGTGTTGCGCAGCGACACGCTGGCCGCCATGTTCCAGTACGGCTTGCGCGAGGCGCTGCTTTTCCTGGTCGTGCTCTTGCCGTTCGCGGCGGCGTTGTCGGCGCTGCTGATGGCCATGGCGATACGCTGCAAGACGTTCAAGGAGGCGCAGGCGAACTCGACGATCGTGCTGCTGGCGGTGTCGCTCCTTCCGCTCGTCAACGTGTTCAATCTCGGTGGCGAGGCGCCCTGGCATCTCTGGGTTCCGGCGCTGGCGCAGAACACCTTGATGACGAAGGTGCTGAAGGGCGAGGCGCTGGGCTGGGCGGAGATGCTGATTCCGCTGTTCGTGTGCGTGCTGCTCGCCGCGGTCAGCGTCTGGTTCGTCGCTCGGATGCTGCGTCACGCGGCGCTGAAGTGAGCGCGGCGACGACAGCCGAGTCGCTTGCTGCGACCGCCGGGCTCAACTGGCGCTGGCGCCGGTTCGACGACCTCGCGCTTCGCGAGCTCGAGTACATCTTCGCGGCGCGCCAGCGGGTGTTCGTGCTCGAGCAGCAGTGCATCTTCGTCGATGTCGACGGTTGCGACGAACAGGCCTTCCACCTGACCGCGTGGTCGGCGTCGCAGCGCGAGCCGATGGCGTATGCGCGGGTGCTCGATCCGGGCGTCAAATACGACGAGGTGTCGATCGGGCGCGTCATCACGAACGGAGCGGGCCGCGGCTGCGGCCTCGGCCGCGAGCTCGTGACACGCGCCATCGCCGCTGCGGCGGCGCAGTGGCCGGGCGAAGCGATCCGCATTTCAGCGCAGACACGGCTGGAGCGCTTCTACGCGGGCTTCGGCTTCGACGCGGTCGGCGCACCGTATGTCGAGGACGGGATCGATCACACCGAAATGCTGCTGCTCCCGGCCGTGCCCGCATAGCGACGGGTTGCACACGCCGTGGGCCCCGGCGGGCGCGGCACCGGCGCGAAGCAGGAAAAAATACAATCGGCGTCTTCGCGCCGCCGTCCATGCTTCATTCTCAACACTTCGACGTCATCGTCATCGGCGGCGGCCACGCCGGGACGGAGGCTGCGCTGGCCGCGGCGCGGATGGGTGTCAGGACGCTGCTGCTCACGCATTCGCTCGAGACGCTCGGGCAGATGAGTTGCAACCCGTCGATCGGCGGGATCGGCAAGGGTCATCTCGTCAAGGAGATCGACGCGCTCGGCGGCGCGATGGCCGAGGCGGCCGACGAAGCGGGCATCCATTTCCGCGTCCTCAATCGCTCGAAAGGACCGGCCGTCCGCGCGACCCGCGCCCAGGCCGACCGGGCTCTTTACCGTGCGGCCATTCGCCGCCGTCTCGAGGCACAACGGAATCTCTGGCTATTTCAGGGCGCGTGCGACGATCTGATCGTGGACGGAGACCGTGTGGCGGGAGTTGTAACGCAAGTGGGCGTTCGCTTTCTGTGCTCTGCGGTGGTGCTGACTGCCGGGACGTTTCTTGATGGCCGGATCCACGTCGGCTTGCAGAACCATGCCGGTGGTCGCGCGGGCGACCCGCCGGCGATCACCTTGTCGGCGCGTTTGAAAGAACTGAAGCTGCCGCAAGGCCGGCTCAAGACCGGGACGCCGCCGCGCCTGGACGGTCGGACGATCGACTACGCGAAGTTGCTCGAGCAGCCCGGCGATGGCGTCGACGATGCGGGCGGGCTGACGCTGGATGTTCCCGTCTTCGCTCTGTCGGGCGACCCGTTGCGGCACCCCCGTCAGGTCTCGTGCTGGATCACGCAGACCAACGCGCGGACCCACGACATCATTCGATCGGGGTTCGACGAGAGCCCGATGTTCACCGGGAAGATCGAAGGCATCGGCCCGCGCTATTGCCCGAGCATCGAAGACAAGGTGAACCGGTTTGCGGGCAAGGATTCGCATCAGGTTTTCCTGGAGCCGGAAGGGTTGGAGACGCACGAGGTCTACCCGAACGGCATCTCGACGTCGCTGCCGTTTCACGTGCAGATCGCCGCGGTTCAATCCATTGCCGGCCTGGAACACGCGCATATCCTGCGACCCGGCTATGCGATCGAGTACGACTTCTTCGACCCGCGCGCGCTCAAGCCGACGTTCGAGACACGCTCGATCGGCGGCCTCTATTTCGCCGGGCAGATCAACGGAACGACCGGTTATGAAGAGGCCGCCGCCCAGGGTCTGCACGCCGGCATCAACGCTGGACTGAGCGTGCGTGGCGAGGCGCCATGGGTTCCAGGGCGTGATCAGGCGTACCTCGGGGTGCTCATCGATGACCTCGTCAGCAAGGGCGTGACCGAGCCGTATCGGATGTTCACAAGCCGGGCGGAGTACCGCCTGTCGCTGCGCGAAGACAACGCTGACCAGCGGCTGACCGAGGCCGGCCGCAAGCTCGGGCTGGTGTCCGATGACCGCTGGCAGCGCTTCGAACAAAAGCGCGACTGCGTTTCACGTGAAACACAGCGGTTGGCGTCCTGCCGCATCGGGCCGCTGGCGTCGACACTCGCCCGCCCGGAATTGACTCGGGACTACTCGCTGCTCGATCTTCTCCGACGTCCGGGCGTCGGCTTCGACGATGTGTCGCGCTGGGCAAGTGACGACCGGTCCATGAGCGCGCGAGGCGTGCTTCGCGCTGAGCTCGGCCATGTGCTCGCCGATCAGGTGATCGACCAGATTGAGATCGCAGCGCGGTACCGGGGTTACATCAGCAAGCAGCAGGAGCAGGTCGAGCGATCTCAGCGGGCGATGTCTGTCGTGCTGCCCGCGGCGTTCGACTACGCCGCGGTGCATGCGCTCTCCTTCGAAGTGCGCCAGGTGTTGGCGCGGCATCGACCGGAAACGATCGGGCGCGCGGCCCATCTCCCCGGTGTGACTCCCGCTGCGATCTCGCTGCTTCTCGTCCATCTCAAAAGGCATCGGGCCAGCGAGACCGCGGCCAACGACGACGCGACGCTCCTGGCGAGCGCCTAGGCTTGGAACGCCTCAACGGCGACGGGCGCCAGCGGCTTCGCACCGCGCTTCTTGCCTCGGCTCAGGCGCTGGGCGTGGCGGTTTCCGAGCGCGAAACAGCTCAGCTGCTCGATTTCCTGGCCCTCATGTCACGTTGGAACAGGACCTATAACCTCACTGCGATTCGCGATCCGGCAAGCATGCTATCGCACCACATCGTCGATTCCCTGGCCGTCGTCGAACCGCTCCGGCGGCAACGGAGCCTCGTGCCGGCGACCACCCTTCTGGACGTCGGTAGTGGCGGCGGGCTGCCCGGGGTTGTCCTCGCCGTGATGGAGCCGGCTTTGGCCGTGACGTGTATCGACGCGGTCGGCAAAAAGGCGGCGTTCATCAGACAAGCCGCCGCCTCGCTCGGAACGGCCAACCTGACGGCTGAACATGCCCGGGTTGAGGCGTTCCGGGGCAGGGTGTTCGATGTGGTGGTCTCGCGAGCCTTCGCGTCCCTGCGCGATTTCGTGCAATCGACACGACATCTGTTGAGCGGCGGCGGCGTCTGGATGGCAATGAAGGGCAAGCTCCCTGAGGCGGAAATCGCAGCGTTGGCGTCAGATATCGACGTGTTTCACGTGGAACCGCTTCCGGTGCCAGACGATGTGGGCGAACGATGTCTTGTCTGGATGCGAGAGCAGCAGCCGGACCAACGACTGCAATTGGCGGCAGATAAGTAGGCGCATGCTTCTTCTAGAGAGCGAGGAAAGCTGACATGAGCCGCATCTTCTGCGTGGCAAATCAAAAGGGCGGAGTCGGCAAGACGACGACAACGATCAACCTCGCTGCGGGGCTGGCTCGCCTGGGGCGTCGCGTGCTATTGGTCGATCTCGACCCCCAAGGCAATGCCACCATGGGCTCCGGCATCGACAAGCGAACGCTGGAAGCGAGCGTTTACGACGTCCTCCTCGAGAGCGCGTCGATCGTCGAGGCGCGGCAACGCAGTCCGAAGGGCGGCTACGACGTCGTCGGCGCCAATCGTGAGCTGGCCGGTGCCGAAGTCGAGCTGGTCGGCCTCGAGCGACGCGACCAACGCTTGCGCTCGGCGCTTGCCGCCGTCGATAGCGACTACGACTTCGTGCTCATCGATTGTCCGCCGAGCCTCAGCCTGTTGACGCTCAATGGTCTTGCATCGGCGCATGGAGTGATCGTGCCGATGCAATGCGAGTACTTCGCGCTCGAAGGCCTGAGCGACCTGGTCAACACGATCAAGCAGGTCCACGCCAATATCAATCCCGCACTGGAGGTCATCGGCATCCTTCGCGTCATGTTCGACGCGAGGATCACCTTGCAGGCGCAGGTGAGCGAGCAGTTGAAGGCGCACTTCGGCGATCGCGTCTTCGACACCGTCGTGCCACGCAACGTGCGTCTGGCTGAAGCGCCCAGCTACGGCATGCCCGGACTCGTCTTCGACCCGACGTCGAAGGGCGCCATGGCCTTCATCGAATTCGCGCGCGAATTGGCTGCGCGCGTCGACCAGCGCGGCGTCACCGCGGCGTGAGTGCGGCGTTCGACGTCGAACTGCAGGCCCGCGTCGAAGAGGCCGGGGTCAACGCGAGCGCGCCGTCCGAGCAGCTGTGGATCGATGGCTGGCTGGTTCGCCGCTGCCCGGGCAAGGCCAAGCGGGCACGGTGCATCCAGGCGGTTGCGGCCGGCCGCTCGGGCATCGACGCCAAGCTAGAGCGGTGCCTGCCGCTCTATGCAGACGTCGGGCTGCGCCCCTTCGTGCGCGTCACGCCGTTTTCGCAACCCGCGGGGCTCGACGCGCATCTCGAGGCAATGGGCATGGAGCGCATCGACGACACCCGCGTCATGATCGCGACGCTGCCGGCAGCGCTCGACGCGACAAGTCCCGCAGCCGCGTTGCGCTTCACGCACGCCGACCAGAGTGCGTTGGCGGAGTGGGTCGGCGTCGAGCGCGGTTCGCCGAAAGCCGAGCGAGACGCACAAGCAACACGCTTGCGCCAGTCACCGGTGAAGCACCACGCCGTTCTCGCCACCAATGAACAGGGGCGTGTCGTGGCGGCAGGCCAAGTCGCCACCGAGCAGTCCCTCGCCGGCTTGTACGACATCTTCACGACGCCCGACGCGCGCCGGCGTGGACATGCACAGGCGCTGTGCCGGCATCTGCTCGATGTCGCGCTCCTCGAAGGCGCACGCTGGGCCTATCTTCAGGTCGACGCGGCCAACGCGCCGGCGCGGCGCGTCTACGAACGCCTGGGCTTCGCCGACGCTTACGCGTATCACTATCGCGCACCGCCGCTGCCCTGAGGCATCGGTCGACCGCGCCGCTAGAGACCTGTACCCTCGTCGATGCCCAGGTGCACGTTCATCGATTGCACGGCAGCGCCGCTCGCGCCCTTGCCGAGGTTGTCGAGCCGCGCCATGAGCAGCACCTGCGTGTCGCTGCCGAACACGAAGAGCTCGACGCGGTTGGTGTCGTTGCACGCCTGCACATCGAAGTAGCCTTCGGCCAGCGTCGCCGCGTCGCGCAGCGGCATGACGCGAACGAAAGGCTCGCCGGCATAGCGATCCGCCAGTGCAGCGCAAAGCTGCTCGGCGGTCGTTCCGCGCCGGGCTTCGGCAAGCTGCAGGGGCACCGTCACCGCGAGGCCCTTGAGAAAGTCGCCGACGATCGGCATGAACACCGGCCGCGTTTCGAGCCGGCTGTGCGCCGTCATCTCCGGCAGGTGCTTGTGGCTGAGCGTCAGCCCGTAAGGCTGCGGCGCGATCAGGCGAGGATCGCGACCGGACTCGTAGCGCTCGATCATCTTCTTGCCGCCGCCGGAGTAGCCGGTGATCGAGGTCGCCGTGAGCGCGGCGGAGCGCGGCAGGAGCCCGGCATCGACCAGCGGCCGCACCAGCAGGATGAAACCGGTGGCGTGGCAGCCTGGATTGGCGATGCGCTTCGAGGCGCGAATCCTGTCGCGCTGATCGGCAGCCAGCTCGGGCAGCCCGAACACCCAGCCGGCAGAAACGCGGTGCGCGGTGCTCGCGTCGATCAGGCAGGTGGAGGGGTTCGTCACCAGGGCCGCCGCCTCTCGGGCGGCAGCGTCGGGAAGGCAGAGGAATGCGACATCGGCCGCGTTGAGCAGGCGAGCCCGCTCGGCCGTGTCCTTTCGCAACTCGGCAGACGCGCGAAGCACCTCCACGTCGCTACGGCGTGCAAGGTACTCATTGATGCGAAGGCCGGTCGTGCCTTCCTGGCCGTCGACGAAAACGCGGGTGGTCATGGGATTGTGAAATGAGCTAGCCGCGCGAGCATAAAGCAGAGCGCCGTCGCGCGTGCGACGCGCCTGGGCGAAGCTCCACGCCAGGTCGATCAAGGACAATCGCCCGATGGCGACCAAGAAACTCAAGGGCCTGGGCCTCGGCCTCGAAGCTCTGCTCGGCCCGACCGTGGTCGAAGGCCGACGCGGCAGCCAGGGCGAGAGCGACGGCGAACCGAACACGCTGCTGCTCGACCAGCTCCAGCCCGGCCGCTATCAACCGCGCACGCAGATGGACGACGCCGCGTTGCAGGAGCTGGCAGAAAGCATCAAGGTCCAGGGCGTCATGCAGCCGGTGCTGGTGCGGCCGCTCGGCAAGACCGACGGGACAGAGCGCTACGAGATCATCGCCGGCGAGCGCCGCTGCCTGGCTGCGCGCCTCGCCGGTCTCGACCGCATCCCGGTGCTGGTGCGCGACGTCGCCGACGCAGCGGCAGCGGCGATGGCCCTGATCGAGAACATGCAGCGCGAGGACCTGAACCCGCTCGAAGAGGCGCGCGGCCTGAAACGCTTGACCGACGAGTTCGGCATGACGCACGAGGCCGTCGCGCGCGCCGTCGGACGGTCGCGCAGCGCAGCCACGAATCTTCTGCGCCTGCTCCAGCTGAGCGCGCCGGTGCAGCAATTGCTGCTCGCCGGGGACATCGAGATGGGGCATGCACGCGCCTTGTTGCCGCTCGAGGGTGCCCAGCAAATCCTCAGCGCCAACGAGATCGTCGCAAAGAAGCTGAGCGTTCGCGAGGCCGAACGCCTGGTGGCGCGACATGGTGCGAACACCGGCCGGCAATCGCCGCTGTTGCGCGCAAACCGTCAGAAGGCGCGCGACATTCTGCGGCTCGAGCAACAACTTTCGGATCTCCTGGCGACAGCCGTGGAGATTCGTCTGCGCAACAAGGCCGGCAATGCAAGCGAACGTGGCGAGATCGCCATCGCTTTCGCATCGCTCGACGAATTGAACGGCCTTCTGACGAGACTCGGTCACGAATCGGCGTGACGTCTTGCCGCTGCCGCGCGCGCATCGAGAATCTTTGCACGGAGCTTCGCTCGATCGAGCGCGCGACCGTCAACGCGATGCGATTTCGGCACGTTGCTTGCTAATCCAGTCTCAAGACAGATGCATTCGAGCAACGCTGCAAAGGCCCCGCATTTCATTGCTTCGCTTTTCGCACGATGATCGAAGCTTGAGCCGCACCTGCTGGTGAAAGGAAAGCTCTGATGGCGCC
>DAIMIM010000003.1:0-9806 GCA_036722755.1 Caldimonas sp.
GCCCGGCGCTGGCCAAGGAGCTGCTGCGCGTCATCAACATCAGCAAGCTCGAGAGTGCGTACCGCGTGCGCTTCGCGCCCAAGAGCATGGATCTGCAATGGCTGACGATCCAGGACGACAAGGAAACGGTCCTGACGGTCGAGCCGGAGTCGTCGTTCTGGATGCGCCTGCACAACCAGCTGCTCGGCTGGTTCGTCTCCGACCAGCTTCTTTGAGCGGGCGGCGGCGCGGCACAATCGCCGCGTGCAAGCCGGACAACAGCGACACGACCGAGGGCAAGGCGGTGGGACGATGAGCCCGGCCGCGCAACAGGCCTTCGACTACGTGATCGTCGGCGGCGGGTCGGCCGGCTGCGTGCTGGCGGCGCGGCTCTCCGAGGATCCGGCGGTCAGCGTGGCGCTGCTCGAGGCCGGCCCGAGCGACAGGAGCGTGCTGGTTCACTGCCCGGCGGGGCTGGCGATCCTGGCCAAGAACGGCGCCCTGAACTGGGCCTTCCAGACCGTGCCGCAAGCCGGGCTCGGCGGGCGGCGCGGCTACCAGCCGCGCGGCAAGGTGCTGGGCGGATCCAGCTCGATCAACGCCATGATCTACATGCGCGGCCAGCGCGAGGACTACGACGGCTGGGCCGCAGCGGGCAACCCGGGCTGGTCGTGGGCCGACGTGCTGCCCTACTTCAAGCGCTCCGAGCACAACGAGCGCGGCGCCGACGCACTGCACGGCACGGGCGGCCCGCTCAACGTCATGGACCTGCGCAGCGCGCATCGCTTCGGCCCCATCTTCGTCGAGGCGGCGACACAAGCCGGCCACGTGAAGAACGCCGACTTCAACGGCGAGCGCCAGGAAGGCGTCGGCCTCTACCAGGTGACGCACCGCAACGGCGAGCGCTTCAGTGCCGCCAAGGCCTACCTGACGCCGAATCTCGGCCGAAAAAATCTTACCGTCTTCACCGGCGCGCAGACGACGCGCATCGTTCTCGATGGAGCGCGCGCCACCGGCGTCGAGGTGCGCATCGACGGCCGTGCAGAGACGCTGCAGGCACGCCGCGAGGTCCTGCTCTCGGCCGGCGCGCTGCAATCGCCGCAGCTCCTCATGCTCTCGGGGATCGGCCCGGCCGATGCGCTGCGGCAGGTCGGCATCGCGGTCCGCCACGACCTGCCCGGCGTCGGCCGGAACCTGCACGACCACGTCGACATCGTCCAGGTGCTGGATGCGCCGCACCTGACGGACCTGTTCGGCCTGTCGTTCACCGGCCTCGTCAACACGATCAAGGGCATCGTCGAGTGGCGCCGGCATCGGCGCGGCTTGCTGACGACCAATTTCGCCGAGGCCGGCGGATTCATCCGCAGCCGCCCGGAGGAGCAGCGGCCCGACCTGCAATTCCACTTCGTCATCGGCAAGCTCGTCGACCACGGCAGGAAGACCGTGTTCGGGCACGGCTACTCCTGCCACGTCTGCCTGCTGCGGCCGACGAGCCGCGGCAGCGTCACCCTGGCGAGCGCCGACCCGAACGCCGCGCCGCTGATCGACCCCAACTTCCTCGCCGAGCGCGACGACGTCGATCGTCTCGTCCGCGGCTTCAAGGCGATGCGCCATGTCCTGCAGCAGCCCGCGCTGGCCGGCCACGGCGCGCGCGAGCTCGCCGCGTCGGCCGAGGCAACGAGCGACGCCGAGATCGAGGCCTTCATCCGCAGCCACGCCGACACGATCTACCACCCGGTCGGCACCTGCCGCATGGGCCCGGGGCCGCTCGACGTCGTCGACGCCGAGCTGCGCGTGCACGGCATCGCCGGCTTGCGCGTCGTCGACGCCTCGATCATGCCGAGCATCGTCAGCGGCAACACCAACGCACCGACGATCATGATCGCCGAGAAGGCCGCCGACATGATCAAGGCAGCCGCGAAGGCGGCGCCCTTCTCCACCACGCCAACGAACGAACGCACCGTCGCTGCATGAAGACCCGAGCCGCCGTCGCTTGGCAAGCAGGCCAACCGCTGACGATCGAGACCGTCGATCTCGAAGGCCCGAAGGCGGGCGAGGTGCTGGTCGAGGTCAAGGCCACCGGCATCTGCCACACCGACTGGTTCACGCTTTCGGGCGACGATCCGGAGGGCCTGTTCCCGGCCATCCTCGGCCATGAAGGCGCCGGCGTGGTGATGGAAGTCGGCGCCGGGGTGACCACGCTCGCCAGCGGCGACCACGTGATCCCGCTCTACACGCCCGAATGCCGGCAGTGCAAGTTCTGCCTGTCGAGGAAGACCAACCTCTGCCAGAAGATCCGCGCCACGCAGGGCAAGGGCCTGATGCCCGACGGCACCAGCCGCTTCTCGATCGGCGGCAAGCCGCTGCTCCACTACATGGGCACGTCGACCTTCGCCAACCACATCGTCGTGCCGGAGATCGCGCTGGCGAAGATCCGCACGGACGCGCCCTTCGACGTCGTCTGCTACATCGGTTGCGGCGTGACGACCGGCGTGGGCGCCGTGATCTTCACGGCCAAGGTCGAATACGACGCCAACGTCGTCGTCTTCGGCCTCGGCGGCATCGGCCTGAACGTCATCCAGGGCGCGAAGATGGTCGGCGCGAAACGGATCATCGGCGTCGACCTGAACCCGGGACGCGAGGCGATGGCGCGCAAGTTCGGCATGACCGACTTCATCGACCCGACGAGTGTCGCCAACGTCGTCGACGCCATCGTGCAACTCACCGACGGCGGCGCCGACTACAGCTTCGAATGCATCGGCAACACCACGACGATGCGCCAGGCGCTCGAGTGCTGCCACAAGGGCTGGGGCCAGTCGATCATCATCGGCGTCGCGCCGGCCGGCGCCGAGATCTCGACGCGGCCGTTCCAGCTCGTCACCGGGCGGCAGTGGAAAGGCTCGGCCTTCGGCGGCGCGCGCGGCCGCACCGACGTGCCGAAGATCGTCGACTGGTACATGGACAAGAAGATCGCCATCGACGAGCTGATCACGCACCGGCTGAAGCTCGAGGACATCAACGAAGGCTTCGCCCTCATGAAGCGCGGCGAGTCGATCCGCTCGGTCGTCGTCTACTGATGAAGCCCCCACGTCGCTATGCTCCTGCCCCCCATGGGGGCGGCGGCCGGCTTGGGGCGGCCCGGCGCTCGGCCGGGCTCGCGGCTGGGCGATGACGCGGGCGCCCTACGGCAGCTGGCTGTCGCCGCTGTCGGCGGAGCAGCTCGCCGCCGGCAACGTCCGGCTCGGCCAGGTCGCGGTCGTCGGCAACGCCATCTACTGGAGCGAAGGCCGCGCGGCCGAAAGCGGCCGCAACGTGGTCGTCGAGTGCGACGCCGCCGGCATCCGCCGCGACCTGAACCCGGCGCCCTTCGACGCGCGATCGCGCGTTCACGAATACGGCGGCGGCGCCTTCGCCGTCGGCGCGAACGGCGAGCTCTTCTTCAGCCGGGATGCCGATCGACGGCTCTATCGCCTGTGTCGCGGCGGCGAGCCGACGCCGATCACGCACGCCGATTCGCACCGCTATGCCGACCTCGCGATCGACGCTGCGCGCCATCGCCTCGTCTGCGTGCGCGAAGACCACGGCGGCGCGGGCGCGGGCGCCGAGCCGGTCAACACCATCGTCGCGATCGAGCTCGACAGCGGGCGCGAAACCGTGCTCGCCAGCGGCCACGATTTCTTCTCGAATCCGCGCCTCTCGCCCGATGGCGGCCAGCTCGCCTGGCTGAGCTGGGACCATCCACGCATGCCCTGGCAAGGCAGCGACCTCCACGTCGCGCGCATCGACGGCGCCGGCCTGCTCGCTGCCGCACGCCACGTCGCCGGCGGCGCGAGCGAATCGATCTTCCAGCCCGAGTGGTCGCCGACCGGCGATCTCTGCTTCGTCTCCGATCGCAGCGGCTGGTGGAACCTGTACCGCGAGCGCGGCGGCAGGGTCGAGGCCCTGCATGCGATGGAGGCGGAGTTCGGCGAGCCGCAATGGCAGTTCGCCATGTCGATGTACGGCTTCGACGCCGACGGCGACATCGTCTGCATCTACGAGCGAGGCGGCCGCTCGCATCTGGCGCGGCTCGACCCGCGCACCGGCGCGCTGGCCGACATCGCGACGCCTTACTGCCTCATCCGCGACCTGCATGTCGGCAACGGCTTCGTCGCCTGCCGTGCCGGCGCCGAGCGCGAGGCCGAATGCATCGTGCGGATCGCGCTCGACGGCAAGAGCGCGGCGCAGGTGATCCGGCGCTCGACCGACGTCGACGCGCTCCCCGGCGACATCTCGGCTGCCGAGGCGATCGAATTTCCGACCGAAGGCGAACGGACAGCGCACGCCTTCTTCTACGCGCCAGCCAACGCCGCCTTCGTCGGCGAGCCGGCAACGCTGCCGCCGCTGCTCGTGATCAGCCACGGCGGCCCGACCGGCGCAACCAACGCCATGCTGCGGCCGGCCCTGCAGTACTGGACGCAGCGCGGCTTCGCCGTCGTCGACGTCAACTACGGCGGCTCCGCCGGATACGGCCGCGCCTACCGCGAACGGCTCGACGGCGCCTGGGGCGTCGTCGACGTCGACGATGTCGTCAACGCCGCGCGCCATCTCGTCGCCAGCGGCCGCGTCGATCCACAGCGCCTCGCCATTCGCGGCGCCAGCGCCGGCGGCTACACCACGCTCGCCGCGCTCGCCTTCCGCAGCGTCTTTCACGCCGGCGCGAGCCACTACGGCGTCAGTGATCTCGAGTCGCTGGCGCGGGACACCCACAAGTTCGAGTCGCGCTATCTCGACTCGCTGGTGGGCCCCTATCCCGAGCGCGCCGATCTCTACCGGGTGCGCTCGCCGATTCACTTCGTCGACCGGATCTCGAGCGCGCTCATCCTGTTCCAGGGCGCCGAGGACAAGGCCGTGCCGCCGAGCCAGGCCGCAAGCATGTTCGCCGCCGTTCGCGCCAAGGGATTGCCGGTCGCCTACCTGCTGTTCGAAGGCGAGCAGCACGGCTTTCGCCAGGCCGCGCACATCCGCCGCGCCCTCGAGGCCGAGCTCGCCTTCTACGGCCGCATCTTCGGCTTCACGCCGGCCGATGCCATCGCTGCCGTGGCGATCGAGAATCTGCCCGCGCCGTAACGTCGATTTCGCTTGGTCACAGCTTCGCGCCTCGCCCGGCGTTAAGGTGAGGTTTTCCGACGATCACGACGAGCCTCCCATGAAGACGATCTGGCGGACCTTGTGGCAACAACAGTCGATCGTCGTCTACTGCGACGATCTCGAGGTCGACCGCCTCGGCGCCGACGCCATCGAGCGCGTCTTTCTCGTCTACCGGGGCGCCGGCGACAACCCCGGCGACGTCGACCAGAGCATCGTCGAGCTGCGGGGCGACGGCGGCTTCGTGCTGTTCGAGGCGCGCACTGGATTTGCCGGCCGCGTCAACTTCGAGCGCCAGGCGTTCTGGCAGTCGCGCGCCTGCGTCTACTGGGTGGCGGCGGCCAGCGCCGCACTTCCCTGGCGCCTGCGGCTCGGCGGCTGGCGCAGCGAGGCGTCGTCCCGGCCGTTCCGGCGCCTCGAGCGGGCCGAGCTCGATGGCTGCATCGCCGGCTGGACGCTCGAAGGCCCACAGATCTGGGAGGACCGCAAGAAGCTGCGGCTCGAGCGCAGCCGCCCTTTCGGCCATGACTCGGCATGGCGCGCGGCGGCCTGACGCTGCCGTTTCGCCGAGCCGGCTCTGCAACCGGGTCAGCTCGGCGTTTGCGCACCCACCTGGTAGAGCTCGACTCGGGTGCCGTCGGGATCCGTCACGTAGATCGTGAGGCCATAGGGACCATTGTGCAGATCCTCCTGAAACGGGACGCGCGCCTTCATCAGCCTGTCTCGTAGGCCGCGCACCTCATTGACTTCGAAGGCCATGTGGTCCACCTGCCGGTGACCAGCCTCGCGGCCACCGACGATGGCAATGCCCTGATGAAATGCCGTGAAGGGCCGCCCGTCCGCAAGTGGCTTGGCGGGTCGAATCGAAAATCCGAGTTGATCGACATAGAAGGCGGTCGAGCGCGCGACGTCTTCCACCATCATGAGCATGTGACCGTAGCCCAGCGTTCGCGGCGCTGCCTGAGCCTGTATCCACGCACCCATCGCCGTCGAATCGGAGACTTCGCAGAAGTACTGTTTCCAGACGTTCTTGGCGGTTTCTTCCCAACTCTGGTTGACGCCCGAGATGCAGTCGTCGAGCGCGACGACGTCGTAGTCCCGAAGATAGGCCTCGCGGATGCTTGTCTCGACGCAGGCATTCGTCGTCGTGCCGGCGATGAACAGCGTACGCGTTCCTAGCATGTCCAGCAGCATCTCGAGGCGCGTCTCGTGGAACGCTCCGAATCGATGCTTGCGGATGACGTAGGACGGATTGACTGCCGCCAGCGGCTTCAGCTCATCGACGATTTCTTCGTCCCAGCTCCCAGCCAGCGCGGAGACCTGCTTGCGGCGGCTCGTATGGCCGGCGAGCTTCTTGTGCGCCCGGCTGGCATCGACCGCGAAGTGCTGCTGCACCGTCCAGATCACCGGGATGCCGGCCGCCTGACAGCGTGGAATCAGCTCGGCGAGCACTGGCACGATCGTCGATAGACGCTTCGTGTCGACGCCGGAGATGCCAAGCGTTCCTTTCTCATGTACGAAGGCGTTCTGCAGGTCAATCACCAGCAATGCCGCAGTTCGAGCATCCAGGTTGTCGAGACTGCTCATTTGTTTTCTTCCATGTCGATGCCGAGAATGCCAGCGCGTCCCCAGCTGTCTTTCGGTGTGTCGTGGATGACGACGTGCAGGTGCTCCGGCTTGCAGCCGGCACACGTCACCATCGCCTCGGTGATGGCTTTGACCAGGTTGCGTTTCTGTTCCACCGTGCGACCTTCCCAGAATTCAACGACGACGAATGGCATGTCAGGTTTGCTCCGTTCGAGTGCCCGCCCACCGAGGGACCGCGGGCGAAAAACCGGTGACGAAATCGTTGCCGGCGCGATCCTCGCCGGCCACCAGCCAGAGCGGACGAGTCGTGTAGTTGATGAGCGGCTGCGCTTCCATCGCGGCGCGGTTGCGCAGAGCATGCGGGTCGCGCACATAGAGGCTCGTGGCCGGCATGTAGCGGATCACGTAGAGCGGCTCTGCCGGACGCAATTGGTCAAGATCGGCGCCGGGCCCCGCCGCCAGCTCGAGACACACCGCGGGATCCGCTGGCCGCGCCGGCGTGACCAGAACGATCGCGCCGGCAAGCGGCGTCGCCGGCCAGTAGAGGCCTTCCCGACCGTCTTCGACGAAGCGCAGATATGAACCGGCCTCGAGATGGAGTTCGCTGTCCCATAGAACGACATCGGGTCCGATCAAGCGCGCGACGGCTTCAACGATCGACGCGTGTTCGCAGAGGTCCAGAAAGGGCCATGCCGTCGCGAGCACCGCCGCGTGTCCCCAGGGGTTGTGGATGCCGGCGAGGCGTTCCGGCCGCGGGCGCGGCTGACGGGCTGCAAGGTCGAGGACGATCGGCCGCAGCGCTTCGACGCACGCGCGGATCGCCGCGGCGTCGACGCTGTGGTGTCCGGTTGCCATCGAAACGACCATGAAATGCCTGCTCAGGCCGGAATCGTCACGCAACGCCCGCGCCCATAGTGACTTTCGTCGACGGCGCCGTTTTCGTAGACAACGGCGCCGCGCGCGACAGTGAGAACCGGCCAGCCTTTCAGCTTCCAGCCCTCGTAGATGCAGGTGCCCTTGCCGGTGTGCTTGACGGTGCGCTCCTCGTCCAGGTCGACCAGCACCAGGTCGGCGTCGAAGCCGACTTCGATGTTGCCCTTGCGCGGCCACAGGCCGAACCGGCGGGCCGGGTTCATCGAATTGAGCTGGACCAGGCTCGACAGCGCCAGGCCGCGCTGATGGACGCCGAAGTGCAGCATGAGCGAGAGCTCCCACGGAAACGAGACGACCCCGGGGAACTCGGTCCACAGATCTTCGCCCTTCTTCGGCAGGAACGGCACGTGGTCGGTGCCGAGGCTGTAGACGGTGCCGTTCAAGATGCCGCGCCAGAGACCGTCCTGCTCCTCCTTGTCGCGCAGCGGTGGCGAAATCTTGGCGCGCATGTCGAGGTCGGCGTCGTAGGCGGTTCGCGTCAGGTAGTGCGGGCAGGTTTCCACTGTCACATGAACGCCGCGTGCGCGCGCCTCCGCTGCCAGCACCGGCCCCATCCCGACGGAGGTATGCACCAGGTGCAGCGAGCAGCCGGTGCGCTCGGCGAGGAAGATCATGCGACGGATCGTCTCGACCTCGCAAAAGGCCGGCCGCGACTCGGTGTAGGCGCCGAGATCCTGGCGGCCGGTGGCGATCATCTCGTTCTTCATCCACGTCGCGATCTGCGTGTTCTCGCAGTGCACGTTGATGACGCCGCCCGGGATCTTCGCGAGGATGCGCATGGCCGCGTACACCCAGCCGTCGGTCGCCGGCACGATGCCGATCGGGTTGTCGGGCTCGTAGCCGAAGTAGCACTTGAAGGAGCGCACCCCCGTTTTCGCGATCACTTCTGGAATCTCGGCGATGTGCTCCTCGCGCTGGATGCCGAAGTGAAAGCCGAAGTCGATGACCGAGTTCTCTTCGCCGACGGCCCTGCGTTCTTCGTAGAACGGCAGGTACGACGGCTTCAGGTTGCGGATGTAGATCAGCACCGTCGTGACGCCGCCGGAAGCGGCCGCGGCCGTCTCCGTGCGCATGTCTTCGGCGTACGGATACTTCACGCCGAGATGGCAATGCGGATCGATCAGCCCGGGCATCAGGACGCGACCTTCGGCGTCGATCACACGGGCGGCTTCTGGCAGGGAATCGTTCGAGCCGGTCGCGACGATCTTGCCGTCGCGAACGGCGACGCCGCCCTGGAATTCCCCGTCGTGGCGCACCACGCGGGCATTGCGGATGACCAGGTCGGCCTTCATGCACGCTCCTTGAGAATGGCTTCGATGCGGCGGCGCACGCCGCCCCACTGACTGCGCCCGACCGTGATCGGCGCACGCGCGCCCATGCCGCGCGCCCAGACGAACTTCAAACCGAGCGCCTGCACCGCGTCGCGGTCGATGCCGCCCGGCGGTGCGGCAAGGTCGACGAGCAGCGCATGCTTGGGCAAGCGCTCGAGCAGCTCCTGTCCGAGCACGCGGGCCGGCACGCTGGCGATGACGATGTCGGTCGTCGGCAGCACCTCGGCGAGCTCGCCGAGCTCGTGCGGCTCGGCACCGGCGGCGTAGGCGCTCGCCCGCTGCACGGGATTTCGCGCGGCGACGTGCACATCGGCGCCGAGCCCGATCAGCGTGCGCGTCACCAGCGAGCCGATCGTGCCCTGCCCGACCAGGCAGACACGCGACTTGTGGATCGTGATGTCGGTGTTCTCGATCAGCACCTTCAGCAGGCCCTCGACGATCGCAGGACCGCGCAGCAGCATCAGGTCTTCGTCCCACTCGTATTCGTGCAGGGCAATGCCGAGCGCCTCGCAATGCGCCTTGAGCTTCGGATCGCCCCAGCCGAGGATGATGTGCGCGGGCTGGCGCATCCCGGAGAGGCTGTCCCGATCCGGAATGATCCGCTCCGCCGATTGCGGGGCGAACAGGGCGCCGTCGGGCGCGATCCCCGGGATCGGGAAGAGCGCGATGTCGGCGCCGTCAAGGGCCTCGCCGATGCTCGCGGCATGCCGCACCCCGGGGATGCCTTCCTGCGGCCATGGGAAGCCGTGCGCGCGCACCTCGGCACCCGCGGCCACGGCGCAGCGCGCGATCTCCTGTTCTCTGCGGTCGCCGCCGACGATGGCGATGACAAGTTGGTTCCAGCTCATT
>DAIMIM010000003.1:9906-27825 GCA_036722755.1 Caldimonas sp.
GGCCTGACGAAGTGGATGAGTTCGCTCTTGGACATGCCGGCGATGCCCATCGCCTCCGCGGTTCGCCCGCCCTGGCGATAGTCCGTTCCAACGAGCGCCTGGGCGAGCGTGAACAGCGCGTTGGCGATTGGCGTGGCGACGCCGGCGATCGCGGCGAGCTCGATAAACGGCAGCAGACCGTGACCGAAGTCCTCACGGTAATAGCGGTGCTGCAGTGAATCCGGCGCCTTGATGCGCTTGTTGGCCTCGCCGCCGGCGATCGCGCCGACGAAATCGTTCAGGTCGGTGACGGTGGCCTCGACGGTGCCGATCGATTGCATCTCGCCGATGAGATTGGGCAGGCGGTGGCCGAACGCCGCTGCGACGGCGAGGCGCTCGTCGTCCAGCTGGCGCATGGCCCGCGCCACGCCCGGCGTCATCGCCTGGACGTAGAACGTGAAGTCGCCACGCGTCGCCTCGACCCAGGCGGCGCCGAGCACTGCTCCGGGCGGATGCAGGACGAGGTTGGCGTTCGACAGATCCGCCGCGAGCACGTCGGCCACCGGCGAGGCGCCGGGGAACAGTCGGCAGGCGACGTCGAGCGCCGCGCCGCCGCCGGCGAGCGCGGCGGCCCGCACGTGCTTCGCGCGTCCGGTCACGGTGACGCGCTCGGGCCGGTATTTGCGAGCCACGTACGTCAAGGTCGAGAATTCCGCGATCGGCGGCAGGTCGGCACGCACGCCGCGCCAGGCATGGGCGAACTCGAGCGCGCCACCCGTGTGGCCAGGGTTCAGCACGATGGGTCGGTCCGCTGGCCAGCCCGCTTTGGCGAGAGAGCGGGCGACGGGTGCATGAGAAAACGTCGGCAACGCGACAACGGCAACATCCGCTCCGCGAATGGCCGCCCCGATGTCACTCGTGATCAGCTTCGGCATCACCACGCCTTCGCCCAGCACGCCCTCGTAGGCGACCCCGCCCAACGCATGAAACGGCGCGAGCGTTTCGGTCGACCGATTCCAGAGGGTCACCTCATGTCCGGCCAGCATCAGCTCCGCAACCGCAGCCGCACCGCCCGCGCCGGCACCAAGTATCGAGACCTTCATCCGCGCCTCAGTGCGTGACGAGCACGCCCTTGGCCTCGAAGATCTCGCGGACCTGGCGCACGTAGTGCTGGAAGTTCGCGTTCTCGTGAACGCTGCTCCAGTTGCGCGGGCGAGGGATGTCAATCGTCAGGTCGAGATCGACGCGACCCGGCCGCGGCGACATGACGATGACCCGGTCGGCCAGGAACACCGCCTCGTCGATGCCGTGTGTGATGAAGAGCACCGTATTGCGCAGGCGCAGCCACATCGTCTGTAGATCCATGATCATCTGTTCACGCGTCAACGCATCGAGCGCACCGAACGGTTCGTCCATCAGCAGCAGGCCGGGTTCCTGGATCAGCGCGCGGCAGATGGCAACGCGCTGGCGCATTCCACCCGATAGCTCATAGGGGAACTTGTCGTCGAAGCCCTGAAGGCCGACCTGCGCCAGCAGATCCTGGGCGCGAGCGACGTACGCCTTGCGGTCGAGCTTTTTGATCTCGACCGGCAACAGCACGTTGTCGAGGACCGAGCGCCAGTCGAGCAGCAAGTCAGACTGGAACACCACGCCAGCTTTCGGATGCGGTCTGTGGACGTCCTCCCCGTCGATCGTCAGCCGACCCGTCGTCAGGGGAATGAGACCGGCGAGCAACGACAGAAGCGTGCTCTTGCCGCATCCGCTCGGACCCACGACCGCGACGAAGCTTCCGGGAGCGACGTCGAGATCGACTCGATCCAGCGCCACGACATCGTCACCGGCCCGCACCGAATAGGTCTTCGAAACGCCAGCGACCTTGACGGCAGCGGAACGCACAACAGAAATGCCCGTGTCCGAGGCTGAATTCATTTCGCGCTCTCCTTGCGATACGACACCTTGCCCTCGAGAAGAGAAATCGCGAAGTACAAGAGCACGCCGAGCAGCGAAATCGAGACCACCGTCGCGAAGTTGAGGGTCGTGTCAAATTGCTGGTTCGCCTGCAATTGCAGGTACCCGAGCCCTCGTTCGGCCGCGATGTACTCGCCGATGATCGCGCCGATCACCGCCAGCGAGATCGCCACTTTCAATCCACCGAAGATGCTGGGCATCGCGGCCGGCAGACGCACCTTGAAGAATGTCTGCCACTCGGAGGAGCCCATCGAGCGGACCATGTTGACGAGCGCCTTGTCGAGCGACTGCAGGCCGACCACCGTGGAGATGACGATCGGGAAGAACGAGATCAGGAACGCGAGGCCGATTTTCGGCCCCCACCCGTAGCCGAGATAGAGAACCAGCAGCGGCGCCAGCGAGATCTTCGGGATCGTCTGTAGCCCGACCAGCAAGGGATAGACCGCCCGCTCGAAGACGCGCGAGTAGAAGATCGCGAGCGCGAGCGGAACGCCGGTCAGCACTGCGGCGCCGAATCCCGCTACAACTTCCAGCAGCGTGTACCACCCGTTCGTCGCCAACAGCGGAGCGCTGGTGACCATGCGACGGGCAATGGCCCAGGGTGTCGGCAAAACAAATTCCGACAATCCAAGCAGCGGCACGGCGATTTGCCATAGCACCAATACGATGATCGCCAATCCAAGCGAGCCGTAGGTCTCCAGCAGCGTCGAAGGTTCGCGACGCTTCTTCGCGCGCTTGCGTTTGACTGGCGCCCCTAGATTCTGTTTAGGCTCGGCCATAGAATTCCGCTCGCTTGTATTCGTCGCAGCCAAGTGGGCCTCTCGATGGAAAAGCTCCAATCGCTTCTCCGACGACGGTTTGCAATCATCTCCCGAGTCGGTCGTCTGCGCAGCCCGCTGGGACGCAGAGGAGCTGGGAAGGCCAGCCGCGAAAGCCATCTTGGATTCCCACGACGTGGACTGTCTTGAAGATTGCGTTGCCATGGGACTGTGCACGAATCGAGCCAGCGGATGCCCTCGGACGAATCCCGGCAAGTTCCTCTTGATCACATAGTGTGATCACATCTATAATTAGTTCAATCGGGTAAACCCGAGACGACCGCGCCACCAGTCGTGGCGCGCTGACGCGCAGGCCGCAAGGGACACAGACATGCCACAGACCGCCGAAATTGAGCGCAACGACACGAGTAGCCCGCCCGTCAAGCGCGTCCGCGGGCATCTTCAGAATCAGGTGTTCGAGCGATTGCGGCGCGGGCTCATGGTCGGCGCCTTCATGCCCGGGCAGGTCATGAGCCTGCGCAAGCTTGCCAATGGCTTCGGAACCAGCCCGATGCCGATCCGCGAAGCGCTGACCCGCCTCGTCGTCGTCAACGCGCTGGAAGAGACAGCCAATGGCTCGGTCTGCGTGCCGCGCTTGACCCCTGACCGCCTCGTCGAGCTTTTCTCGGTTCGTGAGCTGCTGGAGGGCGCGGCGGCAGAGGCCGCCTGTCGCAACTGCACACCGGCCTTGATCAAGGACTTGACCGAGATCAACACCGAACTGCTCGAGGCCATCGCCAAGCGCAATGTCCTGGGCTGCCTGTCCGCCAACCAGCGCTTTCATTTCACGTTGTACGGAGCCTCCGAATCCGAAGTCCTGCTGCCGCTGATCGAATCGCTCTGGTTGCAGTTCGGGCCGACGATGTACTTGTCACTCCTGTCCCCCGACATGCCTTGGGACGCGTCGGCGCATTTCGAGATCCTCGAAGGACTGAGAACGGCGAAGCCGGCGGTCGCGCGGCGCGGCGTGCTCAACGACATTCGCACGACCGGTCGTTCACTCGGTCCGGCGATGGCATCACATGTCAGACTGCTTTCGGCCCCGCTCGACGATCTCTATTTCGGCAATTGATCGCAACCCCTTTCGAGGATCCTTCCGATATGAACCCAGGACACGAAGCCCGCCTCGCCGCGCTGGGCATCACGTTGCCGGCCGCCGTCGCTCCTGCCGCCAACTACGTGCCGGCGCGCCGCACCGGCCCCTATGTCTACATCTCGGGCCAGGTGCCCACGGCCGACGGCAAGGACCAGTTCGTCGGCAAGCTCGGCCGCGATATTTCGGTGGAGGACGGGCAGAAGGCGGCGCGTCTGTGCGCGATCAATATCCTGGCGCAGCTGCGGGCCGCGCTCGGCGGCAGCCTCGACGGCGTCGTCGGCTGCGTCCGCCTCGGCGGCTTCGTGAATGCGGTTCCCGAATTCGGCGACCAGCCGAAGGTGATCAATGGCGCATCCGACCTGATGGTCGCGGTGTTCGGCGATGCCGGGCGCCATGCGCGCGCGGCGGTCGGCTGCGCCTCGCTGCCACGCAACGTGGCGGTCGAGGTCGACGCGATCTTCGAGGTCGGATGAGGGTGGTCGCCGACCGTCCGGCGGCCGACCCACGCACACCCGTCCATATCCTCACCGGCTTTCTCGGCAGCGGCAAGACGACGCTGCTCCGGCGCCTGCTGGCGGATCCGGCGCTCGCCGACACGGCGGTCGTCATCAACGAATTCGGCGAAGTCGGGCTGGATCAGCTGCTCGTGCGCGAGGTGGCCGAGGACGTGGTCCTGCTCAGCTCCGGATGCGTGTGTTGTACGGTCCGCGACGACCTCATCTCGACCCTGGCAGACCTCGATCGGATGATGCGCAGCGGTGACATTCCGTCGTTCAGCCGCGCCGTCATTGAAACGACCGGCCTCGCCGACCCGGCGCCGATCATGCAAGCGGTACTGAGTGCGAATGAGCTGGCCGCGCACTACCGGCTCGGCCAAGTCGTCACGACCGTCGACGGCGTGAATGGCGCGCAGACCCTGCAACTGCATCGAGAGGCGCGCCAGCAATTGGCGATGGCGGATCGCATCGTCGTGACGAAATGCGATCTCGTCGACGAGAGCGCACGCGAGGCGCTGGTCGATCGCCTCGTTCAACAGAATCCGCATGCGACGGTTTGCCGCGCCAATGGCGGTGAAGCCGCCGAAAGCCTGTTTACCGGGACTGATGCGGACTGGCAACGCCCGCCATTCCAGCCGAGTGCGGCCCGATTGTCCGAAGCGCATGGCCACGCTCACGCCCACGACGGCCCGGCGCATGACGGCACGATCGGCACGTTCACGGTCTTTCCGGGTGGTCCGCTCGACTGGGAACCCTTCGTCGACTGGCTCGACCTGCTGCTGGCGAGTCGCGGTGATTCGATCCTTCGAGTCAAGGGTCTCCTCGAGGTGCGCGGGCAAGATCGACCGGTGGTGCTGCAAGGAGTGCAACACGTGCTTTATCCACCGGAGTATCTGCCGGCGTGGCCGGCGTCATCGCCACCTGGCGGATGGATCGTCTTCATCGCACAGGACGTGACGCGCAGCGCGATCGAGAATTCGCTGCGCCCGATACTCGCAAGCGCCGCGGTCTGAAGCTACGTCGCGGAAGGCGGCCAGACGACTCGGCCGCCGCGCACCAGCATCCGGCCAGGCGGCCGACGCGCCAGGGCGTCGTCGAAGGAGTCCGCCGGGATGAGCACGACGTCGGCGCTGTCGCCCACAACAAGCTCGCGACGCCCGCCACACATCGCCGCCATCAACTCGCCGGGGCCTTCGACATGGGCTCCGAGCACGCCGAGGCGTCCTTCGTCGAGCGGATCGGCATCTCCGAGCGGAATAAACCAGTCCCTGACGTTGTCGGTGCCGAAGCGCACGTCGACGCCGGCGCGCATGGCCTGCAGCACCGGCGGAATTCCGCGTCGGCGAGGTGAGCCGACACCGCGATCCTGCAGATACAGGTTGGCCCCCGGCTGCACTGACAGCACGATTCGGGCGAGAGCCATCTTTTCGAGCACGCGGGTCACCGTCGCGTCGTCCATGACAGACAGCACGCAGCAATGGCTGAACGTGGCGCGCCCCTCGAGCCCGCGCCTGACGACGGCGTCGACGACTGCTTCGAGCACCGCGGAGCTGACATCGAGGTGCTCGTCCAAATGAAGATCCACGTCGACGTGTAGATCCCGGGCAAGATCAAGCAGCGATTCGGCCGATGCCAGCGGTCGCTCGCACAGGGCCGGCACGGCGCCGATGATCTTCGCCCCGCGGCGGACCGCAGCAGTCAGCAAATCGCGCGAGACGCGCAGGACCGGATCCGCCGATGCGTTCGCAAACGCGACCAGCTCGACATCGATCGCATCGCCGATTTCAGCCGCCGCCGCGAGCACGCCGTCGATCGCACGCAACTCGATCGCAGTGTCAACGTCGGTATGCGTGCGTACCAAGGCTGTTCCGTGTGCGACTGACCGAGACAGGAAGCGGTGGGCTCGCGCCTGAATGTCGCTGACGCTCGCCGCCACGCGCTCGGCCCGGGCTGCTGCCACCGCGTCCGCGAGCGAAGCGGGCCGCTTGCCCGGCGCAGCGAAGGAACGGTCGGCGTGGGCATGGAAATTCACGAAGGCCGGCAACGCAAGCCCCTGGGCCGGCTGATCGCGCCCCGAGGGAGTGATCGACACGATCTTGCCGGCGCCGAAGGAAATGTCGAAGCTGCCAGGCCGCTCGCCCAGTGCGACTCCCCTCAATCCGGGCAACGTGTTCGATTCGCCTGCGTCAATTTCCTTCGTCATAGAGCGTCGTGGTGGTCTCGACCGCCTCGGCATGCAGTCCCGCCCGCTTCACCGCTGCGGCGGCGAGCAGCCGCGCCTTCGCGCGCAGCGCCTTTTCGTCGACACCGTGCACCTTGCCCTCGCTGAAGAGCACCTTGCCGTCCACCCAGGTCTGCGCGATCGAGGCGGTCGAGGCCGAGTACACCAGCGCCTGAAGCGGATCGTGGAATGGAGTCCACTCCACGTGATCGAGATCGAAGAGGATGAAGTCGGCCTTCTTGCCCTTCTCGAGAGAACCAATCTCGTGGTCCCACAGCGCTGCCTTCGCGCCATCGATCGTCGCCGCGCGCAGCGCCTGGCGCGCGGTAAAGATGTCAGGATTCATGCGCGCGTCCTTGAACATGCCGGCGACGATGAGCATCTGGCGCATCAGGTTCATGTTGCCGGCCGCCGACACGCCGTCGGTGCCGAGACCCACCGTGACGCCAGCGGCCACCATCTCGGGATACTTTCCGATCGCCGTCGCGCCTTTGCCCAGCTTGAACGACGAGCACGGGCAGAATGCGACCTTGGCGCCGCGTTCGGCGAGCAGCTTCACCTCGTCGTCGCTGACGGCGGCACCATGCGCGATCACGAGGTTGCGGCCGATGCCGCCGGCGCGATCGATGCGGGTGATCGGCCAGCATCCGTACTTGGCCTCGCAAACCTTGGCTTCCTCGATCGACGTCGCCAGGTGATACGTCGTGCCGACGCCGAGCCGCTCGGCGAGCTTTTGCGCACCGATGTGGAGCTCGAGGGTGCACGGCTCCTTGCCTTCGATGTTGACCCAGCAGCGCACGCGCCCGTCGAGTGCGCCGTCGTACTTGCGCACGCAAGCCTCGAGCACCTCGAGCGCCGCTTTCGCGTTGGGAAAGAAGTGGTGTTTCGCCATCTCCGGCGTCCAGCCTCGAGGCAGCTCGGCCGGGGGATTGTCGGCAGCATGCCTGCCGGTGATGCCGCGGATGCCGGTCTGTTCCATCGCTCGCACCGTGATGCCCGGGTCGTACTGCGAACCCATGTCGATGAAGCAGGTCGTGCCGTTGCGCAGCATCTCCGTGATGCCCAGCAGCGCACCCCAGTACTCGTCTTCTTCGGTGATGTGCGCGTAGAACGGCTTGGCCCAATGGAAGACCCAGGCGCGGGTATTCAGGTTGTCCGGAAACACCGCGCGCGACAGCGTCTCCGAAAGATGGACATGGCTATCGACGAAGCCGGGGCAGATGCCGAGCATGCGGCCGTCGATGGTCTTGTCGAAGGCGCTGTGTCCGTATTTCTCTTTGATGGCGTCGGCCGGGCCGATGTCGGCGATCCGGTCGCGATCGATGACGATGCTGGCGTCGCGCAGCACCGTGTCCTCGGCATCGACGAGGAAGGCGAAATCGAGATGCTCGATGAGCGTTCGCATGGGATTGCAGGCGTGGAGAGTTGATTGGATGCGGGAGCACCGAGCGAGGGACGCTCAGCCCTTGACGACCAACAGCTTGTCGGTATTCGCGTAGTCGGACAACAGCTCGGAACCATGCGCGGTCACGAGCAGCATGTCCTTGTTCTGCATGCCAAAGCCGTGGCCGGTCTCGTAGCACAGCGGCTCGAAGCCGAGCACCATGCCCTCCTCGATCACCGCGTCGACACCTGGCCGGCCGAGGATCGGCGTCTTGCCGAGATAGGGATCTTCGTGCAGGTGCAGGCCGATGCCGTGGCCGACGAACGAGATCGGCGGCAGGTTGAGCTGCGAGAGCTTGGCGATAAAGGCATCGTAGATCGCCCGGCAGCTCGCCCCCGGCTTGACCATCTCCATGATCTGGTACTTGCAGTCGACGAGGTGTTGCCAGATCGCTTCGGCATGGGGCGGTGCCTGCTGCACCACCGCGGTCCGGCACACACCGGCCTGGTAGCCGGCGATCACCGAAAAGATCTCGACCCGGCAGACATCGGCTTTTTGCAGGCGACGCTCGGTCGGACCGACGTTGGGCAGGCTGCTGCGTTCACCGGTCGCGATGATCATCAGCTTGAAATGTTCGGCGCCGAGGGCGTAGATATTTCGCGTCAGGTGGCCGGCGATATCCATCTCCGAGTCGCCCAACTTGACCGATGCCAGCGCGTCCGTGATCGCCTGGTCGGCAATGCGCGACAGGCGCCGCAGCAGCGCGATCTCTTCGGGAATCTTGATCTGGCGCAGCCGGGCCAGGATCTGCTCGCAGCGCTCGAAGCGCGCCTCGGGCAAGGCGGCTTGGAGACGGGCCAAATCGCCGGCGGGCAGGTAGTCCATCTCGATGCCGATGCGCGCGCGGGCCAGGCCCAGGTCGCTCAGCTGGTCGGCCAGCACCAGCATTGCGTCGTCGCTGAACTCGGCCCAGATCCGCGCCGGCAGGTCGGGCTCGCGGCGCTTCACCGTGCTCGCCTCCATGTCGACCGCGAACAGCCCCGTGCGCGCGTCGGCGGTGACGATCACCATCGCATGGCGATGGCGAATGAGCGGCTGCGACGGCACGACGAAGCCGGTCGCGTAGGCGAAGTTCTCGGGCGAGCACGACACCATCGCGTCGAGCCCGTGTTCGGCGAGCGCCTTGACCTGGCGGTCGATGATTGCTTTGCGCATGTCGGATCTTTTCCTGGAATCTCCGGGGCGCGACGCTCAGTCGCGAACGCGGTACTTCTCGACCTTCGCCAGGTCGACGTCGATGCCCATGCCGGGACCGGTCGGCACCTCGATCGCGCCGTCTGTGAGCTTCATCGGCGCGGCGATCAGGTCGTCGCGATAGTAGATGCCGCCCACCTGGCCGGTCTGCCACTCGGCCGGCGTCGACACCGGTACGACGCACGACAGCGTCGCCGACGGCGCCGCGGCGGCCAGGTGGATGTTGGCCAGGTTGCCGACGCCGGTCTCGACCGAGCCGTTGACGTTGCAGATGATGCCCGCCGCGCGGCAGACGGCCGCGACCTCCATCGCCTTGTAGAGGCCGCCGGGCTTGGTGGTGTAGATCGAGACGATCTGGGCGGCGCGCCGCTCGCTGATCTGGATCACGTCGTGGGCGTTCCAGGCCGATTCGTCGGCCATCACCGGCGCGTCGATCGCCCGCGCCACTTCGGCGATGCGTTCGATCCCCATGACCGGCTGCTCGACGTACTTGAGGCGGTACTTCTCCATCGCGCGCACGGTCGTGATGGCCTCGCCCGGGGTGCGATAGCCCTCGTTGGCATCGACGCACAGCTCGACGTCGTCGCCCACCGTTTCGCGGATCGTCCTGACCATCTCGATGTCGCGTCTGGCGTCGCCACCGATCTTGATCTTGATCGTCTTGATGCCCTCGGCGGCGACCAGCGCCACTTCCTTTTGCGCGTCGGCGATCGAGATCAGCCCGATCGAGTGCGTCACCGGCACGCGCGCGCGGGCCCTGCCGCCCAGCAGCATGTGCACGGGCAGGCCGAGCCACCGGCCGGTGACGTCGTAGGCGGCGAAATCCAGCGAGGCCTTGGCGTACGGATAGCCCTTGACGGCAGCGTCCATGCGGGCATGCATCTCGACGAAATTGCCGAGCTCGACGCCCAGCAGGGCGGGCGCGAGGTAGTTCTCGATGACCGTTTTCGCGATCAGGGTCGACTCGCCGAAATAGCGGCCGAACTCGCCGCCCCAGTCCTTCAGCGCCGGCGCTTCGCCCCAGCCGACGCGCCCATCGCTGTCGGTCATGCGCGTCAGCAGGTAGCGGCCGATGACCTCGGTCAGTCCGGTCCATTTGTGCTCGCGCCGCGTCGGCAGCTGAACCAGCAGGGTCTCGATGGATTTGATCGTCGGCACGCGTGTCTCCATGAAGTCGCCGGTGGCCCGACGGGGTCAGCCGATCTGGTACGTGATCACAGTTTGTGATCAAATACGACCGATGTCAAGGACGATTGCCTCACGCGCCCGTGCCGCCGCGAGGCGATGCCACCGAACGGACGGGGAGCCTGCATGATCGTCGAGATCACCAACTACTACGCGCGCCCCGGCCAAGCCGACGCCGTGCTGGAACAGCGGCGGCATGCGACGGCGATCCGAGTGAGCCTCGGCCTTGCACCCGGCCGGATTTTCCGCAAGCTCGAGGGCGTTGGACCCGACGTCCGCTGGGAGTGCGGCTTCCTGAGCCGCGAGGAGTACGACCGCGACATGTCCTCGCGCGCCGCGTCCGTCGAGTTCGCTTCGGCGCGCCAGGCGATGCACGGCTTTCTCGATCGCTTCGAGCGTCACGTCCAGCAGCGCGTCGACGATTGAGCATGGGTTGGCATTCGACCAGGCAAGACGAGGAGCATCCCGCTTGAAACCCCCAGCATTCGAGTACGCTGCGGCCTCCAGCGTCGAGGAGGCGCTCGCCTTGCTCGAAGCCCACGGCGAGGACGCCCGGCTTCTGGCCGGCGGCCAAAGCCTGATGCCGGCGCTCAACTTCAGGCTGGCGTCGCCGAGCGCGCTCATCGACCTCAATACGGTCGCCGCGCTGGCCGGTGTATCGACCGACGCGCAAGGCAACCTGATCGCCGGTGCGATGACGCGCCATCGCTTCTTCGAGACGAGCGAGCTGATCGCTCGGCGATGGCCGCTGCTTCAGCACGCGATGGCATCGGTCGCGCACGTCGCGATCCGCAACCGTGGCACGATCGGCGGGAGCCTCTGCCATGCCGATCCTTCGGCGGAATGGCCGGCGCTCTGCCTCGCCTGCGACGCGCGAATGACGATCCGCAGCCGCAGCGGCCGGCGCCAGGTCGGCGCCGCGGAATTCTCGCAAGGGCTGTTCTCGACGGCGCTCGCACCGGGAGAGCTTCTCGAGCAGGTCGTCTTTCCGGCATGGCCGCCGACACGGCGCTGGGGATTCCAGGAGATCGCGCGACGACGTGGCGACTTCGCGATCGCCGGCGTCGCCTGCCTGCTCGACATCGACGGCGGTGGCGTCTGCGGCGCTGCCCGCATCGTCGTGTTCGGCGTGGCCGACGGACCGATGCTGATGGCCGACGCCGCTGCGTCGCTCACCGGTCGCGTTGCCGACGACCCTGCCGTTCGCAGCGCCGCCGAACAAGCGCGCGGCGGCGTCGCGTGCCGCGCCGACCATCACGCGAGCGCCGAATACCGTGCCGAGCTGGTCGAGGCGCTGACCGCACGCGCTCTCGTCCAGGCATTGACCCAGCCTCCTCCTCCATCGAGCCATGCCTGAAGAGATCGCCATTTCGCTGCAGGTCAACGGCGAGGCCGTCGAGGCGACGGTCGAGCCACGCCTGACCCTCGTCGACTTCTTGCGCAGGCACCTGAAGCTGACCGGGACGCACGTCGGATGCGAGCACGGCATCTGCGGCGCCTGCACGATCCTTCTCGATGGCGCGGCGGTGCGCGCCTGCCTGTTGCTCGCTTCGCAGCTCGATGGCCACCGCATCACGACCGTCGAAGGCATTTCGCCAGCCGGGGAGCTCTCGGTGCTGCAGCAATGCTTTCGCAGGCACCACGCGTTGCAGTGCGGTTTCTGCACGCCCGGCCTGCTGGTCACGGCCCATGCCCTGCTGCAGGAAAACCCGGCGCCGTCGCGGGAGCAGATCCGCGACACCGTCTCGGGCAACCTCTGCCGCTGCACCGGCTACATCCCGATCGTCGACGCGATCGAAGATGCCGCACGCCGCCAGGCCACGGCGTGCGCTCCCTCGCCGCCAGCGGCGAAAGGCTAGCCGTGACGCCGCCGCCGCGAGAAGCCGGTCGAGCGCGCGAGCGCCACGAGGATGAGCGCTTCCTTCGCGGCCGCGGCTGCTTCGTCGGCGACTTCGCGCTGCCCGGGATGTGCCATGCCGTGGTCGTGCGCAGCCCGGTGGCCAGCGGCCGCCTGCGCTCGATCGATGTCGCTGCCGCGCGCGCATTGCCCGGGGTGGTGTGCGTTCTCACGCACGCCGACACCGCCGGGTTCGCGGCCGCGATCCCGGTTCGCGTCGGCAAGCTCGAAGGTCTCGACAACTACCTGCAGTCGCCGCTGGCCGGCGAGCGCGTGCGCTATGTCGGCGAGCCCGTGGCGCTCGTCGTGGCGACGGATCCCTACGTCGCCGAGGACGCCGCCGACCTGGTGTTCGCCGACATCGACGCCGACGACACGGTCGTCACCATCGGCGCCGCCCTGCGCAACGACGTGCTGGTGCATCCGGCCACGGCAACGAACGTCGCCGCCTCCCACCTCGCGCAGCGCGGCGACGTCGCGGCCGCCTTCGCTTGCGCCGAGTACACGCGCAAGGAAACGTTCCGCTGCCACCGGCACTCGTCGGTTCCGCTGGAGACCCGCGGCCTCGTCGCGCAGTGGAATGCGGATGCGCAGCGCCTGCAGGTGTGGGGTGCCACCAAGGTGCCGTTCTTCAATCGCAAGGTGCTCGCCGGCATGCTGGGGCTCGAGGTCGATCAGGTCGACCTGATCGAGCTCGACGTCGGCGGCAGCTTCGGCTCGCGCGGCGAGTTCTATCCGGAGGACTTCCTGATTCCGATGGCCGCCCGGCTGACCGGGCGCGCCATCCAGTGGATCGAGGACCGGCGCGAGAACCTGCTCGCCATGAACCATTCGCGCGAGATGGAGTGCGAGCTCGAGATCGCGGCCGCGCGCGACGGCACGATCCTGGGCCTGAGAGGTGCGATCTTCGCCGACATGGGTGCCTATGCCCGCACGACGGGCGGCGTCGTTCCGGCCAAGGCGGCCACGTTCCTGCCGGGCCCGTACGCGATCGAGCATTTCAGCTGCAGCGTTCACGCCGTGATGACCAACAAGACGCCGTGCGGCACCTACCGCGGTCCTGGACGCTACGAAGCCAATTTCTTTCGCGAGCGCCTGATCGACATGATGGCCGCCGACCTCGGCCTCGACCCCGCGGCCGTTCGCCTGCGCAACCTGGTGCGGCCGGAGCAGATGCCGTACAGCATCGGCCGTCTCGTGCCCTATGAAGGACCGGCCCAATACGACAGCGGCGACTATCCCGCCGTCTGCAGGGACGCGCTCGCGCGCTTCGACTACGAGCGTGTCTCGAGCCTGCGCGGCAAGCGCGTCGATGGCAAATGGCACGGCGTCGGCATCGCCTGCTTCGTCGACAGCAGCGGCGGCGGGCCGGCCGAACACGCGCGTGTCGAAATCGTCTCGGCCGAGCACGTGCGTCTGTTCACCGGCGCCTCGAGCAGCGGCCAGGGCCACGAGACGTCGTTCGCCCAGGTCCTCGCCGACGAGCTCGGCTTGGGCGCCGAGACCATCGAGGTCATCCATGGTTCGACGACCGGCGTCGCGGTCGGCGTCGGCACGTTCCACGGGCGAGGCATGGTGATGGGAGGCAACGCCGTCAAGCGGGCGGGCGAAGCGTTCGTCGCGCAACTCCTCGCCGAAGGCTCACGGCGGAGCAGCCTCGCAGCGGAACAACTCGCCTATGGCGGCGGCGACGTGCGCCGGCGCGACGACGGGACGATGGTGCTGTCGATCGGGCAGCTCTGCGACGAGCGGGACCGCGGCGGTGCGGCGGCGCGGGCGCTGCTGAGCGCCGAGGGCAGCTTTTCCCAGGCCGTGCCGACCTTCGAGTACGGCACGCAGATCGCCCACGTCGCCATCGACGCCGAGACCTGGGCCATCGACGTCGTTCGCTTTCTCACCGTCGAGGACTGCGGCAACGTCATCAATCCGCTGATCGTTCACGGCCAGGTGATCGGAGCCACGGTCCAGGGGCTCGGCGGCACGCTGCTGGAGGAGTTCGTCTATGACGAGTCGGGCCAGATGCTGTGCGGCAGCTTCGCCGACTACCTGTTGCCGACCAGCACCGACTTTCCGAACGTCGAAGGCTATAGCGTGAACCTGGCACCCTCGCCGCTCAACCCGCTCGGCGCGAAAGGCGTCGGCGAAGGAGCGACCGGCGGTGTCGGCGGCGCGATCGCCAACGCTGTCGCCGATGCGCTGCGATCGTTCGGCGTCAAGGTGGTCTCGCTGCCCCTGTCGCCGAACAACGTGTCAAGCCTGGTGCGCGAAGCGCGCGCCGCGGCGCTAGACGGCGCGCGCTGAATGCTGCGTTGCGCCTACTTCGCGTCGAGCAGGGCGTTGGTGAAGTAGGCGTCGGTCGGCTTCGGCGCGTCGACCTCGCCGGTCGACTTCAGCAGCTGCAGCGCGTCGGCGATGACCTTGTCGTCGATCCAGCCGACCGGATGCCCGGGCCTGGTCGGGATCGCATCGGCCGTGGCCTTGACCTGCGTCGTCACCGACGAGAGGCTCGGATGGCCAGGCCAGTTCTTCACGATGGCGTTGGCCCCTTCGGCAGGATCCTTCTTCATGGCGACCACGCCTTCGCCGACCGCTTTCAGCAGCTTGCGCAGGACGTCGGGCTTCTTGGCGATGATGGCGTCGCTGCTCACCAGGGCCATCCCGGGAACGGACAGGCCGTTCTTGTCCATTTCGAGGACGATGAACTTGGTGCCCTGCTTCTCCTCGAGAACCGGGAGGTCGTTGGTCTGGTAGACGCTGACGACATCGACCTTGTGCTGCACGAACAGGGGAACGCGGGACTGCGCGTCGACCTGGACTCGCTTGACCTTGGAGCAATCGACGCCGTTCCTCTTGCAGAACGAGTCGAGGTAGGTCGTTCCGGTCTCGCCGATCGCCGTGGCGACAACCTTGCCTTCGAGGTCCTTCGGCACGCGCACCGGATTTTCCGGCCAGGAGATCAGCGCGATCGGCGTCGACGGGTGGTAGAGAGAGATCAGCTTGACCGGCATGCCCTTGCTGATCGCCGTCAGCGCGAAGATCGCCGGCAGCAGCACGGCATCTTCCTGCCCCTGGAGCAGCGCGCCGAGCGCGGCCGGAGCGCCGGCGCCTTCGCCGAGCCGCACGTTCAAACCCTCGCGTGCGTAGAAGCCCTTTTCCTGGGCGACGTACATGGCGGCGTACTCGCCCTTGAGCTTCCAGCTGAAGCGGACGTTGACCTGTTCCTGAGCCTGCGCGACGCCGGCGGCGCCCAGCATCGACAGGCCGAGCGCGACGGCGCCAGCCAAATTGCCAAGAGTGCGAACAGTGGACATCGGGTTCTCGCTGAAGAGTGGGGTTGCGTGTGGCGGAAGCAATCTCCCTGCCAGAAGAGGCCGAGCGGGACGACTGCGATCACCGAGTGTGATCACACCTCGACCCAGTGTCAAGCCCTAGGCGGCCGCCGATGGGGTAGCGAGCAGCATGGCCGAGCGACGCCCGCTGACAGTGGCTGTGGGGCAGGCGGCAGCGTCGCAGAACCTACCGCAACGAAAAAAAGCCCGGCTGGAGCCGGGCATGTCGCGACGCGCCGGCAAGCCGGGCGTTGCGTTTTCAGCCGTTCAGGCGGGTGCCGACGCGGCCTTGTGCACCTTCTTCATCTTGTGCTTGGCCATCGGCTTGGCCGTCGCGCCGCTGGCCATCGGGGCTGCCATCGGAGCGGCCTTGGGAGCCATCGGGGCTGCCATCGGAGCCGAGGCGGCCTTCATGGGGGTCGTCTGGGCAAAGGCGCCGATGCTGAATGCGGATGCCACGAGTGCGGCGAACAGGGTCTTCATTTGGTTTTCTCCGGAGAAACGGTGACGAGAGCTGATTGCTCCGCGTCACAACGCCGGCCCCGTCGGCGCGGTTGACACCGAGGGGCGCGGTCGGCACGCCCCCCGCGCTCCCGCGGCGGCATCGCGCCTGCGCAGCGTATGCTTTGCGGCAGGCGGTTTCATCCAGTCGTCGGTCGACGTGCCCGCCGCAGTCCGCGGCTCCGATACCCCGTCGACAACCGCTCCGCCGAGTCGGTCCCGTCCTCTCACCGGAGTCTTCTGATGATCACGGCTGCGCGATTGCTTCTTCTCGTTCTCGGCGCGGCGTGTTGCCACTACGCTGGAGCCGCCGACGTCCCAAGGCTCAAGCCCGGCTTGTGGGAGATGCGGGTCCAGTCGTCCGCGGCCGGCACGGCGTCGGCGTTGCCCTCGACCGTCTGCGTCGGCGCCATGCCCGAGGCGCAGCGTCGCCTCGAGGCAGCGAACATCCAGAGCCGCTGCAGCAAGTACGAGTCGCGCGAGCTCGGCGGCAAATGGGTCGTCGACGCCGTCTGCTCCGCTCGCGGGCACACGTTGACCAAGCACACCGTCACCGCCCTCAACGGCGACAGCTTCCATGAGGAGAACAGTGCGCCGCAGGGCAGCATGACCAGCGACGGCAAGTGGCTCGGCCCGTGCAAGGCCGGCCAGTCGCCGGACACCTTCAAGTAGGGCGTCGTCGCCGCCTCATTCGAAGCGCCCTTCGCGCATCCACTTGGTGGCGACCCATTTTTCACCGGCTTCGACCGGCGCGCCGCCGTGCAGCGTCTGGGTCGCGGGGTGCGGCCGGTCGTAGCTGAAGAAGACGGCGTTGCCGCGGATGGGCGCGACCTCGAGGCCCGCCTCGGGGAAGACGGTGGCGCCGCCCTGCTCGGGCGCGTTCAGGTAGCAGACCAGCGAGGCGACGCGTTGCCCGCCGCGCTTGAGGATGGTGGGCGTGCCGGCCTCGGCGGGATCGAAGTAGTCGTAGTGCGGCTTGTACTCGGCGCCCGGGCCGTAGCGCAGGATCTGCAGGCCCTCGCCGTTCTCGAGCGGCCACTCGAGAAGCGCGGCGATGCGGGCCTCGAACCGGGCGCAGACCGGAAATTCGGCGGGCAGGAAGAACATGCCCTCGCTGGTTCGCGCCTCGTTCACTTCGCTGGCGCCGGTGCTGGTCTCGACCGTTTCGGAGCGCGCCAGGCGGGTGCGCGCCAGGGCGATCAGCTCGGCGCATTCCTCGTCGGCCAGCAGCGAGCCGAAGACGACGATACGCGGCTGGCTCAGCGCCATGAGGACGGCGACGTCATGGCCTTCGACACGAACCCGCGGCGCTGCCGCGCTGATGCGCTGGCCCGGCATCGGCCTGGGCGGTTCGGCTTTCCTGGCGACCAGGGTGAGCCGGTCGCTCATCGTCGTCTCGAGGGCGGCCAGGGCGACGTTCTCGTCCCAGCCGCTGGCCTTCATCGCCTCGAGCACGACCTCGGGCGAGTGCCCGGCCGCCGCCTGGGCGACGATCCAGCGACGCAATTCGGGAGTGACCGGCTGGGCGCTCATCGGCGCGATTTTGCCGGAGAGGCAAGGCTCAGCGGAAGTCGCGGCTGCGGCTGACGAGGCCGTTGAGCAGAAACGTGTGATCGATCATCCTCGCGGCGAGCAGGTGCATCACCGCTGCGTCGCCTTCGCCCTGGCGCTGCCACTGGCCGTAGACGGTGAGCAGCGTCGCCCCGAGCAGGGGCTTTCTCTGCGCATCGGCGATCTTCGGCCAGACGATGACGTTGACGGCGCCGGTCTCGTCCTCGAGGGTGACGAAG
>DAIMIM010000004.1:0-9444 GCA_036722755.1 Caldimonas sp.
CTCATCGCCAGCGCGCCGACGTGCTCGCCGGAGACGAGCTTGGGCAGGTACTTCTGCTTCTGCGCCGCGCTGCCGTTTCGGTGCAACTGGTTGACGGCGAGGTTCGAGTGCGCGCCGTACGACAGGCCCACCGACGCCGACGCGCGCGAGACTTCCTCCATCGCCACGATGTGCGCGAGGTAGCCGAGACCGCTGCCGCCGTATTCCTCCTTCACGGTCATGCCGTGCAGGCCGAGCGCGCCGAGCTTTTTCCAGAGATCAGCGGGAAAGAGGTTGTCGCTGTCGATCGCGGCCGCGCGCGGCGCGATCTCGGCGTCGGCGAACTGCTGGACGCTGTCGCGCAGCATGCCGATCGTCTCGCCGAGGTCGAAGGCGAGTCCGGGGAGATGGGACATGGGTTGGTCTCCGGGCGAGCGTTGCTGCTGTTCGACGGAGCTTACCGTGGCTTGGCCGTTGTCCCGGCGCTATGCTCGGCGGCCGGATCCGCGCGGCGCCACAAGGAAATGAACATGTCGACCGTTCGCGTCTTCCTCACGCTGGCTCCGCTGGTGTTCGTCTGCTGGGCGTCGCCAGCATCGGCGGCCGACCGCATGCGCCCCGGTCAATGGGTCGGAACGACAACGGTCGGTGCCCGGGTGTTCCCGAATTCGAGCTGCGTCTCGCAGAGCGATGCGGATGCGATGAACGGCGACGCCAAGGCCGTGCAGACCTTGCTCGAGAAGACGATTCCGCCCTCGATCTGCAAGATCATCGACGTCAAGGTCAGCGGTGGCCAGGTTGTCTACACCGCCGCCTGCGGCGCCCAGCCGCCGCGGATCATCACGACCATGTACCACGGCAACAGCTCCGAGGGGAGCGACAGCATAGGAACGAAGACCGAGGCGAAGCTCACCGGCGCGTGCAAGTGAGCGGTCCTTCGGACAGCGTCGCGCACTGCCCGGCTCGCTTCGCCGACGGGCGCAGGCGCTAGCGCGCGCAGGCGCTGAGCTCGATGACGTCGCCGTTGCCCGCGCGGGGCGCGGAATCGGCGAGCGGCATGCAGCGATTCGCGTCGCAGATCTCGTAGCCTGCCGTGTAGATGGAATGGGTCAGGCGCAGCACCTTCAACGGCGGCAGGTGCGGGTCGTAGTGCCAGACGCCGTTCGCGAAGACACTGCCTTCGGGTGGCTCCATGCCGGCGCCACTGCCGCGGATGCGCGCTTCCGTCAGGCGCAGCTGCGTGCCTTCGATGCGGTAGTCCTCTTCCCAGCGGATCTTCTCGATCGAATGGGTCCAGGCCAGGGTGAAGCTGTTCATGGCCAGGGCCGTCACCAGGCCGCCGGCGGCGACGCAGATCGGCATCAGGCCGTGGCCGGCACCGCCGCGCGGCGATGCCGCCAGACGTTCCAGCCGATGACAGCGGCGGCGAGGATCCAGCCGATCTCATCGGTGAGCGGCACGGCGGCGACGAGAAGCGCCGCGGCGACGAAGGCGAGCCCGCGCTCGGCCATGCTCATTGGCCCGCGCAGGAAGCCGACCACCGTGCCGCCCCAAAGGATGATCGCCGTGAGCGCCTTGACGGTCACGTAGACGACGTCGGTCCAGCCGTAGGTGCCCTGCAGCATCAGCGACGGGTCGTAGATGGCGATGTAGGGAACGGCGAAGCCGGCGATGGCGATCTGCGTCGCCTTCCAGCCGGTCTTCATCGGCGAGGCGCGCGAGATCGAAGCGGCGGCGAACGCGGCGAGCGCGACTGGCGGCGTCAGGTCGGCCATGATGCCGAAGTAGAAGACGAACATGTGGCTGACGATCAGCGGCACGCCGAGCTTGAGCAGCGCCGGCGCCGCGATCGAGCTGGTGATGATGTAGTTGGGGATCGTCGGGATGCCCATGCCGAGGATCAGGCAGACGATCATCGTCAGCAGCAGCGACAGGAACAGGCTCTTCTCGCCGACGTTGAGGATGAAGCCGGCGAAGCTCGAGGCCGCGCCGGTCAGCGTGAGCACGCCGATGATGATGCCGACGACGGCGCAGGCGATGCCGACGCCGAGCGCCTGCTTGGCGCCCGAGACCAGGCTCATGCGCAGCGAATGCAGGGTCGCCCGGCCGCCCTTGATCCAGGCACAGAAGCCGACCAGGACGGCGATGAGCAGGATCACCGGCTCGATGCCCCACTTCAGGAACGACGATGCGCCGATGCCGAGCGCCAGCCAGAATACATAGCGAAAGGCGATGCTGGAGACGCGGGCAGCCAGCGCCGCGCCGAGCACGAGGATCGCCGTCAGCGCCAGCCCGACCATGCCGGCGAACATCGGCGTGAAGCCGTGGAACAGCATGTAGACGAGCGCGGCCAGCGGCAACACGAGATGCCAGTGCTTGGCCAGCGCGACCCACGGGTTCGGGCACTGGTCCTTCGGCAGGCCGACCAGGCCGGCACGCCCCGCCTCGAGGTGAACCATCATGAAGGCGGTGAAGTAGTAGAGGAAGGCCGGGATCACGGCGGCCTTGACGATGTCGGCATACGGCACGTTCAGCGTCTCGGCCATGATGAAGGCGACGGCGCCCATCACCGGCGGCATGATCTGCCCGCCCATGCTCGCGGTGGCCTCCACGGCGCCCGCGAAGACGGACGAATAGCCGAAGCGCTTCATCAGCGGAATCGTGAACTGGCCGACCGTCATCACGTTGGCGACGCCCGAACCCGAGATCGTTCCCATTAGCCCCGAGGAGATCACGGCGACCTTGGCCGGGCCGCCCTTGGTGTGGCCGACGAGGCCGAGCGCGAGGTCGTTGAAGAGCTTGATCATGCCGGCGTGCTCGAGAAATGCGCCGAACAGGATGAAGAGAAAGATGTAGGTCGCCGACACCAGCGTCGGAATGCCGTAGATGCCCTCGGTGCCGAAGGCGAGCTGGTCGACGATCTGCGAGAAATCGTAGGGGCGATGCGCGAGCGCGCCTGGCAGGTACTGCCCGAACAAGCCGTAGAGCAGGAAGACGGCGCAGACGATCGGCAGGGCGATGCCGAGAACGCGCCGCGCCGCTTCGAAGACGAGGACGACGATCGCCGTGCCGACCACGAGGTCGATCATGGTCGGATCGCCCGCACGCTGGATCAGTGCCGCCTCGAACACCCACTGGTAGAAGCCGAGCCCGAAGCCGACGAAGGCGAGCCCCCAGTCGAACAGCGGCACGCGCGTCATCTGCTTGCCGCGCTTGACCAGCGGATAGAGAACGAACACGAGCAGCAGCAGGAAGCCGACGTGCACGGAGCGCGTGATGAGGCTCGACAGCGGCGAGAACGCGGCGATGCACAACTGATAGGTGGAAAAGAGCAGCGCCGCCGCAGCGACGAACGCGAGCGATGCGCCGCCGAGACGGCGCTGCAGGCCGTGCTCCTGGAACTCGGTGTCCGGTGCGACCTGGCTTGCGCCCTCTTCGCCCATCGTCACTTGATCAGGCCGATTTCGCGGTAGTACTTCTCCGCGCCCGGATGCAGCGGCACGGCCATGCCCTTCAAGGCGTTCTCCTTGCGGATCGCCTTGCCGGCGGAGTGCGCAGCGACGAGCGTGTCGAGGTGTTCCCACATCGCCTTGGTGATGCGATAGACGGTGTCAGTCGAGACGCCCTCGTGCGTGACCAGGAAGTTCTGGATGGCGATCGCCTGCACGTCCTTGGTCTGGCCTTCATAGGTGCCTGCCGGAATGGTCGCCGGCTGGTACGCGGGATCGCCGATCCTGGCGACAACGTCCGCCGGGATTTCGACCACCACGATCTTCATCGATGCGCCCAGGTCGCGCAGCGCCGAGACGCCGAGGCCGGCGGACTGCAACGTCACGTCGAGCTGGCGGTTCTTCATCAGCTCGACCGATTCGCCGAACGGCAGGTACTCGACCTTCGACAGATCCTTGTAGCTGATGCCCGCGGCCTTCAGCACGGCACGCGCATTCAGCTCCGTGCCCGACTTCGGCGCACCGACCGAGACGCGCCTGCCCCTCAGATCGGCGAGGGTGCGGATGCCGGAATCGGCGCTGGCGACGATCTGGATGTAGTTCGGGTAGATACCGGCGATGCCGCGCAGCTTCCTGAGCGGCGTCGCGAAGCCGGCGTCCGCGTCGCCCTTCCAGGCATCGGAAAGCGCGTCGCCCAGCGTGAACGCCACTTCGCCACGGCCGGCCTGGAGCAGGTTCAGGTTCTCGGCCGAAGCCTTGGTCGCCTGCACCGATGCCTTGGCGTCGGGCAGCGCCTTGGCGTAGATCTGGCTGAGGGCCACGCCCATCGGATAGTAGACGCCGCTCGTGCCGCCCGTCAGAACGGTGATGAACTCGGCGGCGTACGCGGCGGAAGCGAGGCATGTCGCGACGACAACCGCGCCGGCGAATCTGGAAATCGCACTGTTCATTGGGTCTCCGTGAGAGTCGGGTTTGTGTACGCGCAGCGGCGATGTCACGAATCGTAGCCGCGCTACAGGGCCGACGGCAGTCGCGAAAACCCCTCGGCGGGCGCATTGCAGCGCGCGCGCTTTTCCTGTCGACGGAGTCGGACCGTGATGCCGGTTCCGGCTCAGCGAGAGGTCTCGGCCTCGCCTCGCCGCAACAGCGGCCGCAATGCCACGAGGCCGAGCAGCGGGCCCGGCGCGAGAAGCCACATCGCCGACGCGCCCCATGCCGGCACGGCGCGGCTGAGAATGACGATGCTGACGACGGTGATCAGAAAGCCGATGCCGTTCTGCGCGGCCAGGGCGCTGCCGAGCCAGCGTGGCGGCGCGAACTGCGCCGAGAGCGCCGAGAACTGCGGCGAATCGGCGACCACGCAGAAGCCCCAGAAAAACAGCGCGCCGATGCGCAGTGCCAGAGCCGCCTCGGACAGCAGCGGATAGAACAGGCACATCAGTCCGGAGCCGGCCAGCGCGGCCGCGGCGACGCGGGCGCTGCCGATCCTGCGGCTGAGCCGGCCGCCGGCGATGCAGCCGACGCTGCCGACGGCGATCACCGCAAAGCTCAGCAGGGCCACCGACGGCGCGTGCGCGGCGTCGCGCTTCACGAGCTCTGCACAGACGGGCGCGCACAGCCACGGCAGCACGCTCCAAAATGCGTAGAGCTCCCACATGTGGCCGAAGTAGCCGAACGCCGAAGCACGGAATCCGGGGATCGCGAACACCTGCCGCAATGCGCCTTCGCCCGGCATGCCCGGCACTGCGGCGAGCGGCGGCAGCGCGTGCGGCCCGTCGCCGAGAAAGAACACAACCGCTGCGCCGACGATCGCCAGCGCCGACGACGCGAGCACCACCGCTTCCCACGGCCACGACGCGCCGCTTGCACGCAAGCCGTGCGGCATGGCGGTGCCGAGCACGAGCATGCCGACGAGCCAGCCCAGCGCCGCTGCCGGCTTGCCGCCGACCCATTGCACGATCATCTTCATGCCGAGCGGATAGATGCCCGCCAGGCACAGGCCGACGCCGAAGCGGAGCGCCCACACCGAGGCGTAGTCGAGTCCCGTCGCGACCAGCGCGCCGTTCGCGACGGCGCCGACGACGCAGCTGAGCGCGAAGATGCGACTCGCCGCGAAGCGGTCGGCGGCGCCGGTGGTCGCGAAGCCGAGCGTGCCGGCGATGAAGCCCAGCTGCGTCGCCGCGATCAGCCAGCCGAAGGCGGCCGCGCCGATGTCGAGCCGGGCCATCAGGCCGTCGGCCGCACCGCTCGGGCTGAACCAGAGGGACGTCCCGAGCCACTGCGCCAGCACCACCAGCGCCACCGCGGTGCGGTGGCGGGCCGCAGCCGAATCAGGCACAGCGGTCGAGCGCCTGGGCCAGGTCGTCGATCAGGTCATCGGCGTGCTCGAGCCCGACCGACACGCGCAGCAGGCCCTGCGGCGTCTTGCTTTCCGGCCCCTCGATCGAGGCGCGATGCTCGATCAGACTCTCGACGCCGCCGAGGCTGGTGGCCCGCGTGAACACGTCGACATGCGCGGCGACCGTCATCGCCGCGTCCTTGCCGCCCTTCGTCTCGAAGGAGAGCATGCCGCCGAAATCCGACATCTGCTTCTTCGCCACGGCGTGAAAGGCGTTGTCCTCGAGGCCGGGGTAATGCACCGCCGACACCTTGGGGTGCGCGCGCAGGAACGCCGCGACCTTGCGCGCGTTGGCGCAGTGCGCCTGCATGCGCGACGGCAGGGTGGGCAGGCTGCGCATCACCAGCCAGCAATCGAACGGCGACGGCACGGCGCCGCCGTACAGCTGTGCCGTGCGCACCTGTGCGAACGACTCGTCGTCGGCACGGCTGACGACGGCGCCGCCGAGCACGTCGCTGCGGCCGCCGAGGTACTTGGTGGTGGCGTGCATCACCAGATCGCAACCGAGATCGAGCGGCCGCTGCAGCGCCGGCGACGCGAAGGTGTTGTCGGCAACGGCGCGGGCGCCGGCGCGATGGGCGATGGCCGCAACCTCGGCGATGTCGACGCACTGCAGGAGCGGATTGGACGGCGTTTCGATCCAGACGATCCGCGTGCTCGCCTGCAAGGCGCTGGCGATGTCGTCGGGCCGGGTCATGTCGACGAAGGTCGCGCCGACCTGCCACTTCGCGAACAGGTGCTTCAGCACATTCGCGGTGCCGTGGTAGATGTCCTTCGGCGCGACGACGTGGTCGCCCGGCCGCAGGCCCTGGAAGATCGCCGTCACCGCCGCCAGCCCCGAGCCGAACGCAGCGCACGCGCTGCCGCCTTCCAGCGCGGTGAGCGCGGCCTCGAGGCCATTGCGGTTCGGGTTGTGGTTGCGCGAATAGAGATAGCCGTGCGGGTACGAGCCGTCGGCGCCGCGCTCGAAGGTGGTGGAGAGATGGATCGGCTCGGTGACCGCGCCGGTGGCCTGGTCGACGCCATGGCCGGCATGCACCGCGAGGGTCTCGAATCGGTGCGTCTTGGAGATCTTCATGGAAGGGCTTTCGGTCGGAGGCGTTGCCGACCCATTGTCGATCGGGCGCAGTTGATCGCAAAATGCGCCGGCATGACGCACCCCATCCGAATTCTTCTTCTTTTCTCCTTGCTGGCTTGCTCGGTCCTGGCCCGGGCGCAAGACGCGGCGCAGCGCGACGAGGCCGCCGCATCCGCCGCGGCCCGAACGCGGCAGATCGTCGCCAGGGTCGATCCCGTCGAGCTCCGGGCGACGATCGACAAGCTCGTGTCCTTCGGGACCCGCCACACCTTGTCGGACACGGTGTCCGAGACGCGCGGCATCGGCGCGGCCCGGCGCTGGGTCGCCGCGCGTTTCGCGGCCATCTCGAAGGAATGCGGTGGCTGCCTGACGGTCATCATGCCGTCGCAGGTCTTCTCCGACAAGCGCATGCCGCAGCCGACCGAGGTGATGGACGTGATCGCCATCCAGCGCGGTACCAGCGATCCCGAACGGGTCGTCGTCATCGCCGGTCATCTCGACTCGCGCGTCAGCGACGTGATGAACGCGACCGCCGATGCGCCGGGCGCGAACGACGACGCCTCCGGCGTCGCGGCGGCGATCGAGTCGGCGCGCGTGCTGTCGACACATCGCTTCGCCGCGACCATCGTCTACGCCGCGCTGTCGGGCGAGGAGCAAGGCCTGTTCGGCGGCAAGGTGCTCGCCGACTACGCGAAGACGGCGGGCTGGAGGGTCGAGGCCGACCTCAACAACGACATCGTCGGCAACAGCTTTGGCGAAGACGGCGTGCACGACAACAGCACCGTGCGCGTGTTCTCGGAGGGCACGAAAGCCAACGAGACGCCGGCCCAGGCGCAGCAACGCCGCTATCGCGGCGGCGAGATCGATTCGCCGTCGCGAAACGTCGCCCGCTTCATGGCCGGCATCGCCGAGCGCGATCTCGTCAACTTCAAGGTCCGGCTCGTCTACCGGCTCGACCGCTTCGGCCGCGGCGGCGACCAGATTCCGATGCTCGAGGCCGGCTATCCGGCGATCCGCGTGACGGAGGCGCACGAACACTACGACCGACAGCACCAGGACCTGCGCGTCGAGAACGGGCGGCGCTACGGCGACACCATCGACGGCGTCGACTTCGGCTACCTCGCGCAGGTCACGCGTCTGGATGCGCTGACGCTTGCCGAGATGGCGGCGGCGCCGGCGCCGCCTCGCGGCGTGACGATCGAGGGTGCGCTGAAGCACGCCACGACGCTGAGCTGGCAGCCGGCGGCGGGCGCAGTCGGCTATCGGGTCTGGTGGCGCGACACCACGGCGCCGCAATGGCAGCACCATCGCGACGTTGCGGCCAGCGCCGGCGCGCCGGTGCGCGTCGTCCTGGACGACATCGTGATCGACGACTGGGTGTTCGGCGTCTCTGCGATCGGCGTCGACGGTAGCCAGTCGCCGGTCGTCTTTCCGGGCGACGCCGGCGCGTTCTGACGGCGCCCGGTGCGGTCTCAGCGCAGCTGGTCGACCGCGTCGGCGAGCCGCTCGATGTCGCTCTCGTCGTTGTAGACCTGCGCCGACAGCCTGACCCAGAGCGTATCGCCGCGCGCGATCACAGGCACCTCGATGCGGTGCCCGAACAACAGGGCGTCGCGCAAACGCGAGGCGGTGGCCGCGTCGGCCGGGCCGAACCGCGCCGGCAAGGGCACCGTCGCCATGCAGCCGACCATCGGCTCGGGCGTCGTCCACGGCCGACCCCAGCGCGCCGCCAGCCGCTGCGCACCCTGCCATGCGAGATGGTGGTTGTGCGCGCGCATCGCCGCGACGCCGAGCACGTCGCGCATGAAGGCGAGCCCGGCGGGCGCGGCGAGCCAGGGGGATGGATCGCGCGTGCCGGTCCAGTCGAATTCCTGCAGCCAGTCGTCGTTCGTGATGCCCCACGAGAGCACGCCGGGATGCAGGTTCAGGCGCCGCTGCGGAGCAGCCCACAGCACGCCGCAACTGCGCGGCGCGAAGGCCCACTTGTGCAGGTTGGCAGCGTACCAGTCGACGCCGAGAGCGTCGATGTTCACGTCGATCGCGCCGGGTGCATGCGCCCCGTCGACGAGCACCGGCACGCCGCGGGCGCGGCAGGCGGCGGCCATCTCGGCCAGCGGCAGGATGAGCGCGGTCTCCGAGCAGACGTGGTCGAGCAACGCGAGGCGCGTGCGCGGCGTGATCGCCTGCTCGACAGCGCGCACGAACTCCGCCGGATCGCGCGCCGGAAACGGGAATGTGCAGGTCGCGAGCGTCGCGCCGCGTTCTCGCGCGATGAAGGCCGCGGCGCGAGCGACGCCGCCGTACGACTGGTCGTGGATCAGGATCTCGTCGCCCGGCTTGAGCGGGAGCGAGCGCAGCACGGCGTTGACGCCGCTGCTGGCGTTGTCGACGAAGACCAGGTCGTCGCCGCGTGCGCCGAGGAAGGCGGCGACCTCGGCGGCGGCGGCGCGCAGTCGCGGCGCGTCAGGCGGCGCCGACATGCCGAGATTCATCAGCTCGCGGATTGTCGTCACGGGAAGGGCCACCCCCGACCAGGTGTG
>DAIMIM010000004.1:9454-27613 GCA_036722755.1 Caldimonas sp.
CGCGGCGCCTCGGGTGGTGCCGACATGCCCAGGTTCATCAGCTCGCGGATCATGAAGCGCGACGGATGGCGCTCGATCTCGTCGAGCAGCGCCGAGCGCGCGTGCATCACCGCCAGCGGCGTGACGCCCACCGTACCGTGATTGAGGTACACGGCGCCGGGCTCGAGCGGAAAGTGCTCGAGCATCGCCCGACCGAAGCGCGGCGCACCGGCTGTCGGCCGGGTCGTGGGTGTGGCGTTCATGGGCGTGGATTGCGACGCGCGAACCTGCGAACGCGGGACGTGCCGGGCTGCGCCGTCATCGCGTCGAACGCGATGCGGCGCAGCCGTCGCAGTTGCTAGCGCTGCTGCTCGGTGCCGCCGGGGCCACCAGGACGCCCGCCGCCGGGGCGCTCGCCACCGCCGCCCGGCGGACGACCGCCGCCGGCTCCCGGACCACCGCCCGGCGGACGACCGCCGCCGGCTCCCGGACCACCACCCGGCGGACGACCGCCGCCGGCTCCCGGACCACCACCCGGCGGACGACCGCCGCCGCCCATGCCGGGTGGACGACCGCCCGGCGGCCGCATGACCGGCGGCCCCGGCCTGATCGGCGGCCGGATGATCGGCCGTGGTGGCGGGCGGTGATTCAGCCAACGTCCCTGGTTGCCGTAGAAGGGCCGGTTGCGGTAGTACTGGCCCCAGTACGTGCCGATGGCGAAGGTGACGATCGGAAAGCCGATCGACGGCCCGTAGCTGAGCACCGGCACGTCGCTGTTCTGGTACATCGAAACGATGTTGCCGGCGTAGACCCAGCCCCGCGTTCCGTCGGGAGCGATCACGTCGCACCAGCCGTAACCATCGGTGCAGCCCTGCACCGCGAGCGGCGTGCCAGGAGCGAGGGCCACCACCAGGGGGTAGTCGCGCGCCGGGCCGGCGCGCAGGTTGGCAAACTTGGTGGTGTGCGCGTCTTGCGCCGCAGCGAGCGCGGGCACGAGCGCCACGAGCGCCACGAGCCCGGAGAAAACCAGATGTCGGATCTTCATGCGTGTCTCCTGTCTGGCGGAGCGTACTCCGCGCGTTGTCGCTCCGTCATTTTGCGGCAGCGCTGGCGGCGTGATGCGCCTCGGCCATCTGCTTGCGTCGGACTTCGCCCTGCCGCGTGAACATCCAGCCAGGGTACTCGGACGGCAGCGCGCTCGCACCGTCGATCGTCGCCAGCTCGTCGGCGCTCAGCGAGACCTTGGTGGCGCCGATGTTGTCGCTGAGCTGCTCGGTCTTCTTCGCGCCGATGATCACGCTCGTCACCTGCGGCTGGTGCAGCAGCCAGGCCAGCGCGATCTGCGCGACCGAGACGCCACGCGCGGTGGCGATCGTGCGCATGACGTCGATGCAGTCGAAGGCGCGGTCCTTGTCGATCGGCGGAAAGTCGAACGAGGCGCGGCGGTCGCCGGCGGCGCCCGGCTGATCGCGGCCGTACTTGCCGCTCAGGAAGCCGCCGGCGAGCGGGCTCCACACCATCAGGCCGAGACCCTCGCTCTGCAGCATCGGCACCAGCTCGCGCTCGAGATCGCGGCCGGCGACCGTGTAGTAGGCCTGCAGGCTCTCGAAACGCGCCAGGCCGAGACGCTCCGAGATGCCGATCGCCTTCATGATCTGCCACGCGGCCCAGTTCGAGACGCCGACGTAGCGGACGTGGCCATGCTGCACCATGGTGTCGAGTGCGCGCACTGTTTCCTCGATCGGCGTGGCCGGATCGAAGCCGTGGATCTGGTACAGGTCGACGTGGTCGAGCTGCAACCGCTGCAGGCTCGCCTTCAGGCCGGAGACGATGTGGCTGCGCGTCGCGCCGCGCGCGTTCGCGCCGGTGCCTGTCTCGCCGAACACCTTGGTCGCGACGACGACGCTCTCGCGCGCCACCTTCAGGTTCTTCAGCGCCTGCCCGGTGATCTCTTCCGAGCGCCCGGCGCTGTAGACGTCGGCGGTGTCGATGAAGTTGATGCCGGCATCGAGCGAGCTGCCGACGATGCGCTCGGCGTCGCCTTGCTGCAGCCGGCCGATCTTTCCCCAGATGCCCTCGTCGCCGCCGCCGAAGGTCATGGTCCCGAGACAGAGCTCGGAGACGAACAGGCCGGTGCGGCCGAGAGGCTTGAGTTTCATGGCGCGAAGCGGGAGGACGGGAGCGCAGGATACGTCGGCCCGGCCCGGCCTGCAGCGGCACGGCCGATGACCGCATCGCAGCTGCGTTCCGTCGGCCGGTCCGGGCAGTCAGCGCGCGCCGAAGGCGGCGTTGGCGAACAGGTCCTTGTACTGGCGCGGCTGGGAGCGCCAATATTGCTTGGGCGCCTCGACGTGCGCGCCGAGCTTCGCGGCGGCATGCCACGGCCAGCGCGGGTCGTAGAGCATGGCGCGGGCCAGCGCGACGGCGTCGGCCTCGCCGCTGGCAACGATGGCTTCGGCCTGCTCGGGCTCGGTGATGAGGCCGACCGCGATCGTCGGCAAGCCGACCTCGGCCTTCACGCGTTGTGCGAGCGGCACCTGGTAGCCGGGGCCGACCGGAATCGCTTGCTGCGGCGAGACGCCGCCGCTCGAGACGTGGATGGCGGCGCAGCCGCGCGCCTGCAAGGCCTTCGACAACACGACAGTGCTCTCGACGTCCCAGCCGCCGGGCACCCAGTCGGTCGCCGAGACCCGCGCCCACACCGGCTTGTCGGCCGGGAAGGCGGCGCGCACCTCGTCGAAGATTTCGAGCGGGAAGCGCATGCGGTTCTCGAGGCTGCCGCCGTATGCGTCCCGACGCTTGTTGGCGATCGGCGACAGGAATTGGTGCAACAGATAGCCGTGCGCGGCGTGCAGCTCGATGCCGTCGAGACCGAGCCGCGCGGCGCGTCGGGCGGTGTGCGCGAAGTCGTCGCGTATCTTCCGCATGCCTGGGGCGTCGAGAGCGAGCGGGGGCTGTTCGGCAGGCGAATGCGGCAGCGCCGACGGCGCGACGGCCTGCCACGAGCCCGGCTGCCCGAGCGGCACCTGCGCGCCGCCGTCCCACGGCGCCCGGCTCGAGGCCTTGCGCCCCGCGTGCGCGAGCTGCATCGCGATCCTGATCGGCGAGACCGGCCGCACCGCGTCGAGCACGCGCGCAAGCGCCCGCTCGTTGGCGTCGGAGTAGAGGCCGAGGTCGCCGGGGCTGATGCGGCCTTCGGCCGAGACCGCGGTCGCCTCGATGATCAGCAGACCGGCGCCGGACAGCGCGAGGTGGCCGAGATGGATCAGGTGCCAGTCGAGCGCCGAGCCGTCGCTCGCCGAGTACTGGCACATCGGCGCGACGACGATGCGGTTGGCGAGGCGAAGGGGGCCGATCTGCAGGGGCTGGAAAAGCTGGCTCATGAGGTCAGGTACAGGATGATGCCGGGGTAGAAGCCCGCTTCGAAGACGCTCATCAGGAAGCGCATGGAATAGAACATCGCCGTTGTCTTGGCGAACATCATCGCCACGCAGACCACGCCCCAGCCGATCGTGATGCGGATGATCGTCTTTCTCGCGCCGATGCGCTGCCGCAGCAGGTTGGACGGCACCTCGAACAGAAAGTAGCCGAGCAAGAAGATGCCGGCGCCCAGGCCGTAGACCGTCTCCGCGCCACACTGTCGCACAGTCGGACGGCGCCGTCGCGCCCCGTCGGCCGCGCGCTCAGCGCGGGCGCTGCAGCCGTCGGTACGCGCTGAAGTGACGCACCGCCTTCTTCGCGTCGCCGAGCTGCTCGTGCAGGCGCGCCGCGTTGTAGTGCGCATCGGCGAGGTCGGGGTCGAGCCGCAGGCTGTCGTTGTAGCTCGCCAGCGCCTCGGCGAGACTGTGCTGGTCCTCGAGCGCGATGGCGCGGTTGAAGTGGAGCAGCGCTTCGCCCGGATGGTGGCGCAGCGCCTCGTCGTAGAGGGCGACCGCCTCGTCGCAGCGTGCGCCCTCGCAAAGCAGCGCACCGAGATTGAGAGACGCATCGGCATGGCCCGGGTCGATCGCCAGGACATGGCGATAGGCCGCTTCCGCGCCGCGCCGGTCACTCGCCTCGAGCGCTTCGCCCCGGCTGAAGGTAGCGTCCGCGTCGTCGTCGACCTTGGCCGCGGCGTGCCGGGGCGCGTGCTGCAGGAAGGAAACGCTTCCCCTGGCCGGCGCGAGCTCGAAATCCATCACCAGCTGGCCCGACTCGGCCTGCCATTGCGAGCGGCCGTCGCGCACCGTGACGTCGTTGCCGACCGCGGTGATGCGCAGGCCGCTCATCGGCAGCTCGACAGGCAGCGTCGCCCTCAGCTTGCGCAGCGCGGCGAGGATCCTGCGCGGCGCGATCCGTGCCGCCTGCAGCTCGACGGCCGTGCGCAGGAGCACGACGTCCTGGAAGGTGAACCGGTATTCGTTGCGCGGGCCGCGCGCCGGCGCGACGAAGCCGGATGCGACCAGGCCGGTGACGACGCCGCGCGACAGGCCCAGCATCTCCTGGATGCTGCGCAGGGTGTAGGTGCTCGCGGGCACCCGTCCCGTCACTTCTTGGCTCGGGCGCGGGCTGGTGCGGCGGTCTCTTCGACCTTGGTCGCGCGCTTCACGCCCTTGCGTTCCTTCGCGGCCTCGCCGGCAGCCGGCGTTGCCGGCGCCGAGGCCTTCGCGGCGGGAGCGCCCTTGGCCTTGCCCGCGCCGGCCTTGCCGAGACTCGCGCGCAGCGCCTCGACCAGATCGATCACCTGGGCGCCGCCGCCCGAGCCCGTCTCGTGCGGCTCGTTGGCGACGATCTGCTTGCCGGCGATCTTCTCGTCGATGGCGGCGAGGATGCGTTTTTTCTCCTCGTCCTCGAACATCGTCGGGTCGTAGGTGTCTTCGGAGATCTGCTCGATCAGCTGCATGGCGAGCTTGAGCTCGGCCGGCGAGACGGTGACCTTCTCGATGTCGAGCTCCTTCATCGAACGCACCTCGTCGGCGTAGAGCAGCTGCTGCAGCACCAGGCCGTCTTCGGCTGGGCGAACCTGCACGACGTACTGCTTGGCCTTCCACGCCCACTTGGCGAGCGCGCATCGGCCGCTCGCGCGCATCGCCTCGATCAGCAGGTTGTAGGGCTTGGCGCCGCGCTTGTCGGGGGCGAGGAAATAGGCCTTGTCGTAGAAGATCGGGTCGATCGCCTTCTCGGGAATGAAGGCGACGATGTCGATGGTGTGGCTCGGGCTTTCCTGCAGCGCCTTCAGCTCGTCAGGCGCGAAGAGAACGAACTGGTCCTTCTCGAACTCGTAGCCCTTGATCATGTCGGCGCGCTCGACGACGGTCTGGTCTTTCTCCGACACGTACTGCTGCTTGAGGCGCGAGCCGTCCTTGGCGAGCATGTTGAAGCGCACGGCGGCCGAGCTCTCGGTGGCCGAATAGAGCTTGACCGGAATCGACACGAGGCCGAACGAGAGCGAGAGCGATGCGATCGATCGGGCGGCCATGCGGGCTCCTCGAAGTCACGGGGCGCACCGGCTTGCCGCCGGGCGGGACCGGGAGCTTACGTGCAAGGGGCGTGCCTTGTCACGCCCGGGCGTTGCGCGCCACCGACGCCTCGTAGCCCAGCGTCTTCATCGCGGCGGTGAGCGTCTGCTTGCGCTTCCAGTAGCCGGCCCAGGGGTCGGTCTGCTCGAAGCTGAGGTAGTCGCGTGCCGTCGCGATCGTCCATTGCGCGCCGCCTTTCAAGGCGCCGAGCTGCTCCCACGACACCGGCATCGAGACGCCGAGGCCCGGCCGCGAGCGCGCCGAGAAAGCCGCCGCGGTCGTCTGGCCGTGGCCGTTGCGCAGATAGTCGATGAAGATGCGGCCAACCCGGTTCGCGCCGCCGCTCCTGGCGACGAAGCGCTGCGGAATGGTCCGCGACAGATGCAGCACGACGGCCTGCGACAAGCCCTTGACGGTGGCGTCGCCGAGCTTCGGCGCGAGCGGCACGACCACGTGCAGCCCCTTGCCGCCGCTCGTCTTCAGCCAGCTTTCGAGCTTCAGCTCGGTCAGCATGGCGCGCACCAGGATCGCCGCTTCCTGCAACTGCGCCCAGGCCACGCCCTCGCCCGGGTCGAGGTCGAAGATCATGCGATCGGGCGCGTCGATGTGCGCAGCCGTCGCGTTCCAGGTGTGGAACTCGATCGTGTTCATCTGTGCGGCCGAGAGCAGCGCGTCGACGCTGTCGACGGCCAGCAGCGCCGCGTGGTTCGGCCACAGCGACTTGTCGAGCGCGCGCAGGCCCGGCATGCGCGTTTCGGGGTGCTTCTGGAAGAACAGCTCGCCGGCAATGCCGTCGGGCGCGCGCACCAGCGAGACCGGCCGGTCCAACAGGTGCGGCAGGATCCGCTCGGCGACGCTCTCGTAGTAGCGAACGAGCGCGAGCTTGGTGAGGCCGGTCGATGCATCGATGACGCGATCGGGGTTCGTCACCTTCACGCTGCTCACCGCCTTCGCGGGCGCAGCGGCCGTGCCGTCGCGAGAAGGCGTGCCGACGAACTCGCGCGCCACCTCGCGGACGACGCCCGTGGCCGGCTTGTCGAGGCGAAGGCCCTGGAACACGGCGTGACGCACATGCCCGTCGGGCGTCCATTCGCGAAACGCCACCTCGGCGACGAGCTGCGGCTTGACCCAGCGCTCGGCGCCGGCGGTTCGCCGCCCCCAGCGGCCGGGCTTCACGGCGGCGGCATCGAACAGCGGCTGGGCCACTTCGAGTGCCACGAGGCGCTCGTGCAAGGCGTGGCCGGTTCGCGCGTTCCAGCCGGTGCCGACGTTGCCCGCGTAGGTCAGCACGCCCTTCTCGACAACGCCGAGCAGGAGACTGCCGACCTCGCCGGCGGCATTGGCGCGGTCGGTGAAGCCGCAGATCACGAGCTCCTGGCGCAGCGAGCACTTGAGCTTCAGCCAGGTCTCGGTGCGCCCCGACACGTAGGGTGCGTCGCCGCGCTTGACGATGATGCCTTCGAGCTGCATACGGCGCGCGGCTTCGAGCATCTGCGCCGGTGCGGCGTCGAAGGTCTGGCCCAGCCGCACGTGCCCGGTCGGGTGCGCTTCGACGATGGACTTCAGCACGGCGCGCCGGGACAGCAGCGGCACGCGGCGAAGATCGCGGCCGTCGTGGAATGGCAGATCGAAGACGAAGTAGTCGATGGCGCCGCTGCTGGCGCTGTCCATCGCGTTCTGCAGCGCGTTGAAGTCCGGGATGCCTGCCGCGCCCATGACGACGATCTCGCCGTCGAGCCAAGCCGAGCCGATGCCGAGCGCCGCGATGTCGGCGGCGAGCGCCTTCATCTTCGCGGTCCAGTCGTGGCCGCCACGCGTGACGAGCTTGGCCTTGCCGCCCTCGATGCGCGCCATCAGTCGGTAGCCGTCGAATTTCGTCTCGACGACCCAGTCGCCGCTCGGCGGCACGGTGACCAGCGTCGCGAGCTGCGGCTCGAGCCTGGCGGGCAGCGGCGCGCGCACGGCGGCGGCGAGATCGGGAACGGGAGCTGCGTCGTTGGACGGAGCCGCGTCGCGTGGGGAAGCACGCGTTGCGATGTCGGCCGGCGCATGCGGCTCGCGTGGCGCGCGCGGCTCGCGCGTCTCGACCGGCCCCAGCGGCCTGGCGACAACGCTGTCCGGCAAGGCCGCGACGACGTCGTACTCCGCGAGCGGACGCGCCCACTCGTCCTTCTTCTTGAAGAGCATCCACGGGTCCTGCTTGTCGCCGGGCTTGGCGATGCGCACGAGCTCCCACAACCCGGCCAGCTTCTCGCCGTGCAGCCTGAAGAGGAGCTTGCCCTTCTGCATGCCCTCGCGTGCATCGCCCACCGGCTCCCAGGTGCCGCGGTCCCAGACGATCACCGTGCCGGCGCCGTATTGCTTCGGCGGAATCGTTCCCTCGAAGCTCGCATAGCCGAGCGGATGGTCCTCGACGTGGATCGCCATCTGCATCTTCTTCGGGTCGTACGACGGGCCCTTCGGCACCGCCCAGCTCAGCAGCACGCCGTCGAGCTCGAGCCGGAAGTCGTAGTGCAGGCGGCTCGCCCAGTGCTTCTGGACGACGAACGACAAGACCCTCGGCGACTTCGCGCCCCTGCCGACACCCGCAGCCGGCGCACCGGCCGGCTCCGACGTGATGCCGAAGTCGCGCTTCGCGTTGTAGGTGGCGAGCTTTGCGCGGGCCATGTCAGGACCCGGCGGCGAGCGTCTCGCTCGCGCGCTCGACGATGCGAGCGGCCTCTGCGTCGACGCCGATGCATGCGACGTCGGGCTCGTCGGCGCCCGGCCGCTCCAGCGTGCGCAACTGGCTCTGCAGCAAGGCGCTCGGCATGTAGTGCCCGGCCCGGCCGGCCATGCGCGAGCCGATGAGCTGCTCGGCGCCATCGAGGAAGATGAAACGGACGCCAGGCGTTGCGCGCCGGATGCGGTCGCGATAGGCGCGCCTGAGCGCCGAGCAGGCGACCACCACGCCACGCGGCCACTGCGCCGCATCGGCCAGGCTCGCGCCGACGCGATCGAGCCAGGGCCAGCGATCGTCGTCCTGCAACGGCGTGCCGGCCTGCATCTTGGCCACGCTCTCGGCCGAATGCAGCGCGTCGCCATCGACGAAATGCAGGCCGAGCCGCTCGGCGAGGCCGGCGCCGACGGTCGACTTGCCCGAGCCCGATACGCCCATCACGACGACGGCGAGGCGGCGAGGCGCAGCGAAACCCGGCGACGACGAAGTGGACATCTCTGTTCGCTCGATGGAAGCGACAAGCGTAGCGCCTCCAGCGCCGGCAGTTCTGCGCCGACTCCGACCGGCTCCTCTCTCCTACAGCGCTGTCGCGGCGCGGCAGGCACGATCGGTGACGGCCTTCGGGCGCAACGGAAGGATTTCGACCATGCACCATCGCAAACTCGTCGCCGCTGTCGCGGCTCTCTCCCTGGTCGCCGCCAACATGGCGTTCGCCGACGACCACGACAACCGCGGCAGCGGCCGCAACGCCCGTGACAACGGACACCAGAACGCCCGCGCACCTGTCCGACAGGCAGTGCAACACAACGACGTCCGGGCGCAGGGGCGCGGCGCCGGCCCGGATCATTCGTTCTATCGCGGCGGCCGCCTGCCGACCGAATACCGCGGCCGCCAATATGTCGTGGACGACTGGCGCGGCCACCATCTGAGCGCCCCGCCGCGCGGCTACCACTGGGTGCAGGCGGGTGGCGACTACGTCCTCGCGGCGATCGCCACCGGCGTCATCGCCTCGATTCTGCTGAACCAGTAGCGTTGCCCTCTCCGGTCCGGGCAAAGGCGTGCGACGATCGCGCTTTCGCCCCATCCGGAGAGCGCATTTGATCCCCGCACTCAAGCACGCGCACGCAGCGATCGCGTGCCTTCTTCTGTTCGGCCTCACGGGCTGCGAGATCCTCAAGAAGAGCGAGGAAGTCCAGAGCGTCGTCAACAAGCGCGTCGTCGGCATGCAGGCCGGCAACTTCTTCGACCGCTATGGCCCGGCTTATCGCCGGGAAGAACAGAGCGACGGCACGACGATCTATCTCTGGATCTCCCAGACCGGTCGCGTCGCGGCCGGCTACCTGAGCCCCGACGAGCACACCTGCTCGATCCGGCTCATGGCCGACAAGCGCGGCAAGATCGCCACGGCCGACGTCACGATCGACAACACCGGGCACACCAGCCTGTCGCGTTGCAGCGAGATCTTCAACGCCGCGCCCTGACATTTCGCGACCCATGAACCGCCGGGCCGCTCCCAAGGCGAATACCGCAGCGCGCAGCGCCGGGGTAGCCCGATGAGCGACGCCGTCGTCATCGTCGGTGCCGGCATCGGCGGGCTGACGCTGGCGCTCTGCCTGCACCGCGCCGGCATTCCGTGCCGCATCGTCGAAGCGTCGGCCGAGATCAGGCCGCTCGGCGTCGGCATCAACGTCCTCCCGCATGCCACCGCGGAGCTCGCCAGGCTCGGCGTGCTCGACAGCCTCGAGCGTGTCGCCGTGGCGACGCGGGAATCGGCGTTCTTCAATCGCTTCGGTCAGAAGATCTACGCCGAGCCGGCCGGCCGCTGGGCCGGCTACGAGGTGCCGCAGCTGTCCATCCATCGCGGCGACCTGCAGGCCGTGCTGCTGGCCGCGGTGCAGGGTCGCCTGGGCGCCGGGTCGGTCGAGACGGGCAGCGCCTGCATCGGCGTCGAAGAGATCGGCGCCGATCACGTCCGCGTGCGCCTGCGCGATCCGTCCGGCCAGACGCTGCCCGATGCCCGGGCCCGCATCGTCGTCGCCTGCGACGGCATCCACTCGGTGTTGCGCAAGCAGTTCTATCCGGGCGAGGGGCCGCCGCGCTGGTCCGGCGTCAACATGTGGCGCGGCGTCACCGCGCACGCGCCGTTCCTGAGCGGCGCGACCATGGTCCGTGCCGGCTGGCTCTCGGTCGGCAAGATGGTGATCTACCCGATTCGCAACGACATCGACGACGCTGGCCGCCAGCTCGTCAACTGGGTCGCCGAGCTCGAAGGCAGCGCGCCGGCGGAGCGCGACTGGAACGCGCGCGGCCGCCTCGGCGATTTCTTCGGCGCGTTCGAAGACTGGCGCTTCGACTGGCTCGACGTCGCCGCGATGATCCGCAGCACCGAAACGGTGCTGGCCTACCCGATGGTCGACCAGGATCCGCTGCCGCGCTGGAGCTTCGGCCGCGCGACGCTGCTCGGCGACGCCGCGCATCCGATGGTGCCGCGCGGCTCGAATGGCGCGGGCCAGGCGATCCTCGACGCGGTCTGTCTGGCGGCGCAGCTGAGCGAGCACGGCCTCGTTGCCGAAGCGCTCGCCGAATACGACCGCGTGCGCAATGCGGCGACGGCCCGGGTCGTGCTGATGAACCGAACCAATCCCCCCGATGCGATCCTGCGCGAAATCCACGAGCGCTCCGGCGACCGGCCGTTCGCGAACATCGCCGACCTCGTCTCGCACGACGAGCTGGCCGCGATCGCCGACAACTACAAGCAGGTCGGCGGGCTCGCCAGGACGCGCTAGCCTTCGCCTGGCAACAGCACACAACGATAAGGACACCGCCTTGGCATCCACTCATTCATCACGCCGGCGCCGCGTCGTGGCGGCGCTCGCCGCCGGCGTCGCACTGCTGGGCCGCAAGCTGGCATCGGCGCAGGCCGGATGGCCGGGCAAGGCGGTCCGCATCATCGTCCCGTTCACGCCGGGCACGGGCATGGACATCCTCGCGCGCACCTTGCAGCCACCGCTCAGCGCAGCCTGGGGCCAGCCGATCGTCGTCGACAACCGGTCCGGCGCCTCCGGCAATCTCGGCGCCGCGCAGGTGGCCAGGGCCGCGCCCGACGGGCTGACGCTGCTGATGGGCGTGAACACGCTCGTCATCAATCCGTCGCTCTACGCGAAGATGACATACGACCCGCTGAAAGACTTCGCGCCGATCGGCCTCTGCGCGACCGGCTCGTTCCTTCTCGTCGCCAGCGTGGCGTCGAAGCTGAGGTCGGTCGACGATCTCGTCAAGGCGGCACGCGCCAAGCCGGGTTCGCTCGACTACGCCTCGCCGGGCATCGCCACGCCGCACCACATGGCGATGGAGCTGTTCAAGCTACAGGCGAAGGTGTCGATCACGCACATTCCCTTCTCGGGCACCGCTGGCGCCGTCACCGGCGTGCTGTCGGGCGACGTGCCGCTGATGTTCCTGCCGGTCCATGTGGCGATGGCGCAGGTCCGCGCCGGCAAGCTCGTCGCGCTGGCCGCCGCCGGCGATCACCGTTCCGCTCTCGCGCCCGACGTGCCCACGCTCGCCGAGCTCGGCTACAAGGGCGTCGAGGCAGACCTCTGGTACGGCATGCTGGCGCCGGCCGGCACGCCGACGGAGATCGTCGCGAAGATCAATGCCGACATGCGCAGGGCGCTGGCGCTGCCTGAGGTGAAGAGCGCGCTGGTCGTGCAGGGCATGGAGATCGCGCCGAGCTCGCCCGAGGAGATGGGTGCGCTGATGCGACGCGACGCCGCGCGCTGGGCATCGGTCGTCAAGCAGGCGGGCATCAAGGCCGAGTAAGGACGGGGCGACGACGACATGGCCTCGACCCCGGACAACAAGAAGTCGCTGCCGACCTCCTGGCCGGCGCTGCCCTACGCAACATGGAGCGACACCGCGACGACGTTCCAGCTGTGGACCCAGATCGTCGGCAAGGTTCGCCTCGCCTTGTCGCCGTGGCTCAACCACGGCTGGCAGGTGCCGCTCTACGTCAACGCGCACGGGCTCGGCACCTCGCCCATCCATGTCGAAGCCGGCCTGCTCGAGATCGACTTCGACCTGGTCGCGCACCGGCTCGTCGTTCGCACGTCGCGCGGCGTCGATCGCAGCTTCGCGCTCGAGCCGATGTCGGTCGCGACGTTCTACCGGCGCGTCATGACCGAGCTGCAGGCCGCGGGCATCGAGGTTTCGATCCATGCCGAGCCGAACGAAATCGTCGACCCGATCCCGTTCGCAGACGACCGGACGCACGCCGCGTACGACGCCGCCGCCGTGCACGATTTCTGGTGCGCGCTGGTGCAGGTGGATCGTGTCTTTCGCCTTTTTCGCACCGGCTTTCTCGGCAAGGCGAGCCCGGTGCATTTCTTCTGGGGAAGCTTCGACCTCGCCGTCACCCGTTTTTCGGGCCGACCGGCGCCGCGCCACCCGGGCGGCGTTCCCGGATTGCCTGACGACATCACACGAGAGGCCTATTCGCACGAGGTGAGCAGCGCCGGCTTCTGGCCCGGCAGCGCCGCCTACCCGCAAGCCGCGTTCTATTCCTATGCGTACCCGACGCCGGACGGCTTCGCGACGGCGGCCGTCGAGCCGCCGCAAGCGGCGTGGAAAGCGACGATGGGCGAGTGGCTGCTGCCCTACGACGCGGTGCGCAACACGCCCCATCCAGACGCGACGCTGCTGCGCTTCCTCGAAACCACGTACCGCGCCGCCGCCGACGCGGCCCGCTGGGATCCGTCGCTGCGGTGCGACCTCGGAATACCGGGGCGACCGCGCCGGGTCTGACGACGCTGCCGTGTCAGATCCGCCGCAGCGTCAAGGCGAGTCCGACGAGAACATCCCAGAGGGCGATCGCCAGGATCGCGATCATCAGCACGTGCGGCACCATCCCCGCAGTCGTCGCGATCCCGGCGATGATCAGCACTCCCGCCACGACGCCGAACCATCGCACCACGCGCACCAGCGTCTCGCGCTCGCGCAGGGCGGCGCCCCAGAAGACGAGACCGATCGCCACGAACAGCAGGCCGGCCGGCATGAGAAAACGGATCAGCGTTCCGAGCAGGACGAAGATCGTCCTGGCGTCGTTGTGGTGCTCGACGACGTCGACGTAGCGAGCGGCGATGGCCGGCGTGACCAGTCCGTCCAGCCCCATCGAGAGCATCAGCGCAGCGGCGCCGATCGCCGTGAGCAGATACGCGGCGATGACCGAAGCTCGATGGATGCCGATGCGTATCGCCAGGATGGCGAGGCAGACGAGTTGCGCACCGAGGATGGCAATGAATCCGCCATGCACGACGGCGTCGGTGGTCCGGTTCGCCGCTTCGCCGCGCAGCACGTCGGCGAAAGTCTGCGCCGACGGCGACGGATGGTTGAGCAGCAGCCCGAGACTGGCGACCCCGAGAACGACGAGGACGATGCCGGCCGGCCGGCCGGCGGTCGGTACCGAGGCAGTAGGTTCTGTCATCTCGACTCCTGGATGGAACTCGAACGATGCTAGATGGCGCGGCGGCGGCGGTACTGGCCAATTCCGGCATGGCGTCTATTTCTGGACATTGGCTCTCATCTGTCCATCGCCGCCGGCACGCAGGGCAAACTTGACGTAGCTTCGGGGATGGCTGCGCCTCGCCCCGACCGTCGCATCGAACGAACCCGCGCAGCCTTGCTGCAGGCCCTCGTCGGGCTGCTCCTTGGCGACGGCGTCGAGAGCATCACCGTGGCCGCCGTCGCCGCGCGTGCCAACGTTGGGCGGTCGACGTTCTACACCCACTTCCGAAGCCGCGACGACATCCTCCGAGCAAGCCTGACGATGCCGTCGCTGCCGCTCGCGGGCATTGTCACGAAGGCGGTCGATCCGGGCGCGTTGCTGCCGCTGCTCGGCCATTTCCGCCAGCAGCGCCGGCTGGTGCGCGCGTTCGCCGACGGGTCGCTGCGCAAGCTGTGGGTGCGCTGCCTCGCCGATTTGATCGAGCGCGATCTCGCCCCGATCGCACGGCGGCTGCGGGTGCGACCGCTGCTGCCGATCCCGCTGGTGGCGGTGCAGGTGGCGGAGTTGCAGATTGCCCTCGTCGTCCACGGCCTGTCGAGCCGAGAGCCGCTTGCGCCCGAAGCCCTGGCAGAGGCGCTCATCGCTGTGACGCGCGCGACCGTCGGCTCGCTCCTTCAGTGCGACGCGACGGCGCTCCTGCAGAGCCCACAGCGGATCGCGCGACGCGCTCGATAATGCGCACCATGACCGGGCTTCGCGATCACCTCCGCAAGTTCGTCTGGATCGCGCTCGTCGCCATGGGTGGCCTGGCGTTCGGTCCGACGGTCTCGCGCGCCCTGGGTGCGGGCGCCGCCGGGCCGATCTCGATGCACGCGAACTGCATCGAGATGGATGTGCACGCGCACATGGCTGCGGCCGCGCAAGACAAGCCTGCGGAGCATCCCGGCGCGCCCGGGCATTCCTCCAACCTGCTCGACTGCTGCGCGCTGTGCGCAGTGGCCGCGTCGCCGTTCGCGGCGGCCGACTTCGTCGTGCCCGAGTTCTTCGCTGCCGTCATTGAGGCAGCCGTGCGCGCCGATCGAGCCGGGGCCAGACCCGCGCCGCACGGGCTTTGGCGCACGGCTGCGCCGCGCGGGCCTCCGCTGCTTTCCTGACGCTGTCCGCGCGCCCCGGCGTCGCCCTGCTGCATGGCAAGGCGGTGCCCGGCCATCCGTGCAACGGAGCTTCGCTCCTGTTCAGGAAACACCATGCTCACGCCAGGACTTCGCGGCACTGCCACGGCCGCGCTGCTTGCCATCGGCGCAGTGCCGGTGTCGGCGCTCGCCTGCGCCACCTGCGGCTGCTCGCTCTCGACCGATGCCGCGATGGGCTATTCGACCGAGACCGGCTGGCGCATCAGCCTTCAGTACGATTTCCTCAACCAGAACCAGCTGCGGATCGGCTCGCGCTCGGTGTCGCCCGCGCAACTCGCCGCCATCAACGACGCGGGCGGCGAACAAGAGGTCGAGCACGAGACCATCAACCGCTACACCACGTTCGGGCTCAGCTATTCACCGAGCGCTGACTGGAATCTCCGGCTGCTGGTCCCGTACGTCGATCGGGGCCATTCCACCTATGGCGAAGCGACCAGCCCGATCGTCTCGGAGCAGCTCAGCGGCTCGACCGTGAAGGGCCTGGGCGACATCCGGTTCATCGTCAGTTTTCAAGGCGTGCTGCCCGACAAGAACCTCGGCTTCCAGCTCGGCGTGAAGGCGCCGACCGGACACTACGGCGGCCCCGCTGCCGACGGCTCCGGCGTGGTCGGCCGCCATCCGACGGCCTTCAGCTCCGGCCCGATCTCGCAGAACGCATCGCCCGGCAACCTGGTCGACACGAGCCTGCAGCCCGGAACGGGCAGCACCGACGTCATCGCCGGCGCCTATTTCCACAGGCAGGTCGCTGACGACGTCGATGGCTTCGTCAACAGCCAGTTCCAGGCGGCGGTCGCGCACCGCCTCGACCAGCCGGGCCAGGACTTTCGACCCGGCAACACGACGACGCTGAGCTTCGGGGTGCGCTACGAGGCCCGGCCGAGCGTCGTGCCGCAGCTTCAGGTCAACATCTTCCGCAAGGGCCGCGACCAGGGCGCGCTGGCCGACAACCCGGACAGCGCCGGCACGGTGGCCTACCTGAGCCCGGGAGTGACGCTGACGCTCAGGGACAATCTCCAGGCCTTCGGCTTTGTCCAGATCCCCGTCTACAGTCACCTGACGGGCTACCAGCTGGCGCCGCGCTGGACCGCATCGGCCGGCCTCAGCTATGCCTTTTGATCGTCATCCGAGAAAGCCCTCGATGCTGCCCAGACGCCTCCTGATCCTGCTCGGACTCGTGACTGTCGTCGCGGTTGCCGCTCCGTTGCCGTACAACGAATCGGCCGACGCCAAGGCCGACGTGCAGCAGGCGCTGGCGGCCGCCAAGGCCGATCAGCGACGGGTGCTGCTGGTCTTCGGCGCCAACTGGTGCGAAGACTGCCGCGCCCTGGACCAGGCGCTCAAGAGCGGACGCAATGCCGAGCTAGTGGCGCACGAGTTCAGGGTCGTGAAGGTCGACGTCGGCCGCTTCAACCGCAACCTCGACCTCGACCAGGCCTACGGCGATCCGATCAAGAAGGGCATTCCCGCGGCGGTGGTGCTGTCGGCCGACAACCGGGTGCTTTATGCGACCAGGGCCGGCGAGCTGGCCGATGCGCGGCGGATGAGCGACACCGGCATCTACGATTTCTTCGACGGCGTCGTTCGCAAGTCGCTCGACCGGCCGTAGGTCGGCTCCGCACGGGCGCACGATCGGTCGCGCATCGCGCATGGCTGCCGAAGCGAAAGCGGAGGGATCGGCGGCCGAGCGGCCGTGGTGGCGAAAGCTCGGACCCGGGCTCATCACCGGCGCCGCCGACGACGATCCAAGCGGCATCGCGACGTATTCGCAGGGTGGAGCGCAGTTCGGCTTCAACGTCGCCTGGACGGTCCTGTTCACCTATCCACTGATGGTGGCCATCCAGCTGGCCAGCGCGCGTATCGGGCGGGTCACCGGCAAGGGCCTGACGGAGAACTTCGCCCGCTTCTGCCCACGCTGGATGGTCGACGGCCTGGTCACGCTGCTGGTCGTCGCCAACGTCATCAACATCGGCGCCGACCTGAATGCCATGGGCGCATCGGCAGTGCTCGTGCTCGGCGGCCCGAGCGTTGCCTACACCGTCGGCTTCGGCACCGTGTCGCTGCTTCTGCAGGTCTTTCTTCCCTACAACCGGTACGTGCGGGTGCTGAAGTGGCTGACGCTGTCGCTGCTGGCCTACGTCGGCGTCGCCTTCGCCGCGCACATCGACTGGCTCGCGGCGTTGCGTTCCACGGTGCTGCCGACGATCCACTGGAGCAAGGACTACGTGACGACCATCGTCGCCATCCTCGGCACCACGATCAGCCCTTACCTCTTCTTCTGGCAGGCGGACCAGGAAGTCGAGGAGATCAGGCGCGTCGCCGCCGACAAGCCTCTGCGCATCGCGCCGGAGCAATCAAGAGCGCAGATCCGGCGTCTGCGCGTGGATACCTTCGTCGGCATGGGCTTTTCCAACCTGATCGCGTTCTTCATGATCCTGGCGACCGCGGCGACGCTGCACGCGCACGGCATCACGACCATCGAGACTACGTCGCAGGCTGCGCAGGCGCTGCAACCGATCGCCGGACGGTTCGCCTTCGTGCTGTTCGCGGCCGGCATCGTCGGCACCGGCCTGCTGGCCCTGCCCGTGCTGGCCGGCTCGGCGGCGTACGCCGTCGCCAGTCTCTTTCGCCTGAGAAAGGGCCTCGACCAACCCTTGAGCGCGGCGAAGCCGTTCTACGCCATCCTCGCCGTCGCGATGGTCGTCGGCCTGTCGATCAGCTTGTCGGACCTGAATCCGATCAAGGCCCTGTACTGGTCGGCCGTCATCAACGCCGTCATCTCGGTGCCGATCATGGTGGCCGTGATGATCGCCGCGTCGCAGCGACGGCTGATGAGTTCGCTGGTGCTGCCGACCAGATGGAAGTTGCTCGGCTGGGCGGCGACGCTGGTCATGGCCGTGGCCACCGTCGCGATGTTCGCGACGATGATCCGCTGATCGCGAGGCGTCCCTCGAAGCCGAGCTCGGGCCGCCGTGCGGGCCGACATCGGAACCGTCACTCCACCGTCACGCTCTTGGCCAGATTGCGCGGCTTGTCGACGTCCGTTCCGCGCGCCACCGCCGTGTGGTACGCGAGCAGCTGCAGCGGCACGACGTGCAGGATCGGCGAGAGCAGGCCGAAGTGCTCGGGCATGCGGATGACATGCACGCCCTCGCCCGATTCGATGCGCGTGTCGGCATCGGCGAAGACGAACAGCTCGCCGCCGCGGGCGCGCACCTCGTGCAGGTTGCTCTCGAGCTTTTCGAGCAGCGCGTCGTTGGGCGCGATGGCGAC
>DAIMIM010000005.1:0-26539 GCA_036722755.1 Caldimonas sp.
CCCTCCGCGTGGGTTGTACCGGTCGTGCCGCGAGTGAACGCGGCGACACCGAACGCGCGCGGCCTCTCGCCCGCCGTCACCGCGTCGAGCGCCCTCGTCGGCGGCGTGCTCACGGCACCGACCGCAGCGCAGACGGCCACCGCCAACGCGCTCCAGGCCGCCGACCTGCCGGCCTTCCACAACGTCAACCTGTCGACCAAGCGGACCGAATACGGTGCCGGCCTGACCTTCGAGCTCGACCGGTACTGGCAGGGCACCGCCAGCTACTCGAGCGAGGACAAGCAGGGCCTCAAGCCGATGGGCACGATCACCGCATTCACTGGCGGCGACATCTCGACGATCCTGCCGACGCGCATCGACCAGACCACGCAGCAGGCCAATCTCGGCGTCACCTATGTCGGCGAACGTCTCGTCTTCAACACGGCCTACTATGGCTCGATCTTCACCAACAACGTACCGTCGATGACGTGGTCGAACTGGGCATCGCCGGGCAACGCGCAGACGATGGGCACGGCGCCGAGCAACCAGTTCCACCAGTTCAGCGCGAACGCCGTTTACACGATCACATCGACGACACGGCTGAGCGGCAACATCACCTATGCGCGCAGCACCCAGAACGACGCGTTCCTCACCGATTCCGGCACGCCGCTGGTACCGGTGAGCTCGCTCAACGGCCTGGTGGTCACACGCGGCGCGACGCTGAAGCTCGTCAGCCGGCCGATGAAGGACCTGTCGCTGTCGGCGGCCTACAAGTTCGACGAGCGCGACAACCGCACGCCCGTCAACACCTTCGCCTTCTATGACGCCGGTGCCGTGCCGTCGGGCACGTCGGTCTTCAGCGCGTTCTTCCCCGGCCTCGGCTCGAACTCGAACATCAACGCCAACCGGCCCTACAGCAAGCGCCTGAACCAGTTCAACGTCGACGGCAGCTATGCGATCACGAAAGGCCAGGCGATATCAGCCGGCGCCGACTACGAGTCGACCGACCGATACTGCAACGGCACGTGGATCGCCTGCGCCGACGCCGACAAGACGAAGGAGACGACGGTACGCGCCGAATGGCGGCTGAACCCCATCGACCACATCGGCGCCCGCATCGGCCTGTCGGCGGCGCACCGCACCGTCGACTACAACGAAGACGCCTTCCTCGCCCTCGTGCCCGCCGCCAACCTGTCGCCCACCGGCGCGCCGAACGGCTCGACGGCCTTCGGCACCCTCACCGGGCTCGGCTTCACCGGCTACGGCCCGATCCTCGGGCTGAACCCGGCCGCGCCCGCCGGCTCTGCCCAGGCATTCTTCTTCCCTCTCAACAATGCCCTGGCCAACGCTCTCTACGGCAACGTCAACCGGATCAGCGAGTTGCCGGGCATGCGCCGCTTCAACATGGCCGACCGCGACCGCGCCAAGGCGCGCTCGATGCTGAACTGGCAACCCGACGACGCGATTTCGCTGCAGGCCGGGCTCGACCTGAACGACGACCGCTACGGGAACTCCGTCTACGGCCTGCAGAGCGCCAAAAGCTGGGCGCTCAACCTCGAAGGCAGCTACAGCCCCAGCGATGTGCTGAACGCGACGGTCTTCTACACCCACGAGGACCAGCACTCGCGCAGCGCCGGCAACAGCTACACCGCCAACAGCGCTGCGGCGAATGTCGCTGGCTTCACCACCGTCTCCGGCGGCTGCTTCGCGACCATCGCCCTGCGCAACGCCAGCAACAAGATCGACCCGTGCCTCAACTGGAACACCGCCATGCGCGACAAGGCCGACACCGTCGGCCTCGAGTTCACGCGCAAGAGGCTGATGAGCTCCAAGCTCGACCTGAGCAGCGGGCTGACGTGGAGCCATGCCTTGTCCGACGTCGGCGTCAACGGCGGCAACTACGCCAATAACCCGTTGGCCGTGGCGGGTGCGCCGGCGGGTACCGTGGCCGCGTTCTTCATTCCGGCGTCGCCCCTGCCGACAGTCAAAACCGACACCATCGAGCTGAAGCTGGGTGCGCGCTACGCCGTATCGAAGCAGCAGACGGTCCGTGTCGGCTACACGTTCCAGCACATGACCTCGACCGACTGGGCGTACGACGCGCTGCAGTTCGGCGGTCTCGCCGGCGGCTTGCCGACCAATCAGCAGGCTTTCCACTTCAACGTCAGCACGATCGCGGTGGCCTACATCTACTCGTTCCGCTGAGCACGCCGCAAGGATCTTCGATGAGCAAGGAATCACCCGGCTTTCTTCGACGCACCTGGCGGGTCCTGGCCAAGCCGAGCGCGCGCTACTCGCTCCTCGGGTTGCTGGTCGTCGGCTTTGCCGGCGGGATCATCTTCTGGGGCGGCTTCAACACCGCCCTGGAAGCGACCAACACGCTGCCATTTTGCATTTCGTGCCACGAGATGCGCGACAACGTGTACGCGGAATACAAGGACACGATCCATTATTCGAACCGCACCGGCGTTCGCGCCATCTGCTCCGATTGCCACGTGCCGCACGCCTGGGGCCCGAAGATGGTCCGCAAGGCACGGGCAAGCCTCGAGGTCTGGGGCAAGCTGACCGGCAGCATCGACACGCGCGAGAAGTTCGAAGCCAGGCGCATGGAGCTGGCGACCATCGAATGGGCCCGCATGAAGGCCAACAACTCGCAGGAGTGCCGCAATTGCCACTCCTTCGATGCGATGAGCAAAGACGCGCAGAAGCAGAGCGCCTACGCGCGGCACATGAAGGCACGGGATGCGGGGCAGGCGTGCATCGATTGCCACAAGGGCATCGCCCATCATCTGCCCAAGGAATACGTCGATCCCGACGAATAGCCGGGCTTCGTCCTCAGCGGTCATTTCGACAGATGGGCGACGCGAAACGCCCTTGGCCCGACGCCGGCGACACGCTTGAACATGACGGCGAACTGATGTCGTTCCCTGAAGCCGCAAGGCGCGCTGATGGCGTCGAGCGAGTCGGTGCTTGTCGTTCGAGTTGAGCAGCCTCGCGCTCAAGCCCGGGTTTGTGCAGGTCTGGTCAGAGCTCGCCGGCGACCTCGACGGTTAGGACGTCGCCGCGTGGTTTGCCAGGCGCACCACCTCGTTGGCGGGGCGTCGGCCGGCCGACGTCTTCGATGCGGATCTGCCAGCGGTGCTGAATGCTGCCCGAACCGATCGCTTTGTTTCCGTCGGGTGCTGAAAGCCCTCCGATGTTCGAAGGTCGGCGCGGTCAAGGAAATTTCGAGCACCGTGCGCTGCCGTACAGAGCATCGGACGCCGGCGATGCATGATCGCCGTTTCCTGGGTAGGCAAGGTCAAGATCTGGATCAAACCATGCATTGCCGAACGAGTGGGTAGACTGCCCCACGTTGCAGTAACCAGGTTTCTTCCTTGGTTGGTACTCCGCTGCAGTCGCTATATGCATCCGCTCGGCCGGTCCGGCATTCACATCACCGGCTTCTTGGTAACCGAGGGGTTTGATGCGACAAGAAATCATCGCGCACGCGCTGGGGTCAGGCGCTGCCGACGATGCTGACTCCAGGATCGTTTCCACCGAAACCATCCGGGCCATGAACGCGCTGCTCGACGAGCTCAAGCCGCTCGTCGGGGAGTCGGCCACCCGCGCGCTCTATGTACGTGCTCTGCATTTGGCGAGGTCTGCCTTCGAGCGTCCCGCGGCGGCCTGCGAAACAGCCGTCGACATGCTCGTCCCTTTGCAGCAAGACCTCAGGGCCCGTGAACCGAAGGACGCCAAGGCGGCCGCGAACGCCTTGCTTCGATCCTTCGTCGATCTACTGGTCTCGCTGATCGGTGAGCCTTTGACCTATCGATTGCTGCGCACCGCCTGGGGCGTCACGCTCCCGCGGCGCCCCCACGAGGACCACCAGCCATGAGCGACAAAGTTGTCATCCGACGCATTCCCACCGGCGTGGCCGGGCTCGATTCGCTGCTCGGCGGCGGTCTTGCGGAGTTCTCCTTCAACATCGTTGCCGGAGCGCCGGGGTCGGGCAAGACGACGCTCGCGCACCAGATGATGTTCGCGATGGCCAGCCCGCAGCGGCGCGCCCTCTTCTTCACTGTCCTCGGCGAGCCCTCCTTGAAGATGCTGCGCTATCAGCAGCAGTACAACTTCTTCGACACCGCCAAGCTCGACGACTCGATCCGCTTCATCAACCTCGGCGACGAAGTGATGAAGGGCGACTTCGATCTCGTGCTGGAGCGGATCGTCGATGAGGTCGAGCGCTTCGAACCCGGCCTGGTGTTCGTCGATTCGTTCCGCTCCGTCGCGCAAGCCGCCAAGGATTCGGGCAAAGGCGGCGCTGTCCTCCAGGACTTCGTGCAGCGACTGGGCATGTTCTTGACGAGCTGGCAGGCAACGACCTTCCTGATCGGTGAGTACATGGCGATCGACAGCGAGGCCAACCCCGTGTTCACCATCGCCGACGGCATCTTCTTGCTGATGCAGAGCCTGCATCGCAACTCGATGGTGCGCAAGATCCAGATCGCCAAATCACGTGGCCAGGCCACCGTCGCCGGCCTGCACACGTTCCGGATCACCGATGACGGCGTCCAGGTCTTCCCGCGGACGTTGCCCGTTGGCGTGGCCAAAACGGGTGACCACAGACAAGTCAATGCACGGACGCACTTGCTTGGAATAGGCACACCAATGCTCGACGAGATGCTGGGCGGCGGCTTGCCGGCCGGCTACTCGCTTCTGGTCGCGGGCCCATCGGGGTCCGGCAAGTCGCTCCTCGCAACCGCGTTTCTGGCCGAAGGCGCCCGCGTCGGCGAGAAGGGCGTCGTCGCCGCTTTCGAGAAAAGTCCGGGCCAGACGCACAACCCGTTACTGCAAAAACTGGTCCTGGATGGCCACGTCGGCGTGGTCGATACACGCGCACTCGACCTGTCGATCGACGAGACGCTCTATGCGCTCACCGAAATGATCCAGAGCACCGGAGCCACGCGCGTGGTCATCGACTCGCTCTCTGGATTCGAGCTCGCTCTCGCCCCGACGTTTCGCGAAGACTTCCGTGAATCGCTGCATCGGATGGTCGCGGTGCTGACGAGCATGGGGACGACAGTGCTCATGGTCTCGGAGTTAGAAGACCGTTACGGCGACCTCCGCTTTAGTCCGTACGGGGCTGCGTTCCTGACTGACGCCATCATCGTGCAGCGCTATGTCGAGCTGCAGGGCGGCCTCAAGCGCGTCATGGCCGTCGTCAAGGTGCGCAACAGCGCGCACAGCCACGCGCTGCGTTTGTATGACATCACGGACGAAGGAATCGTCATCGGCGAGCCGCGACCGGAGATGGAGGCGCTGCTGACGGGCCATCCGCGCCCGGCGGCGTTGCTTTCCCTAGTAAGCCGCGGGCCATCGTGAACGAACTTCCCGAAGGAGATGCTGCCGCGCGCACATCTGCACGCAGCACAGCGCAAGCTCGAGCGCTGTCTGCGGAGGAGCACGCCTCCATCATGCGCATCCTGGACCAGGCGCTGGACCTTCGAGCGACCGCTCTCGAAGTGCGCGCCGCAGGGCTCGACGAGGAGGAAAAACAGCTACGCCGACGCGAAAGCGCTGTCTGGCTGCGTGAAGACGCTCAGCGCCTGATCGACATCGCGGTTGCCGAGCTGGAGGCGCACAACGTCGAGCTCACCGCGGCCAACGAAAAGCTGATCATGGCGACGCTCGCTGCGCAGGAGCTGCGAGAGGCGGCACAGACCGCCAGCCGGCGGCAAGACGAGTTCCTGGCGATGTTGGCGCACGAATTGCGAAACCCCCTCGCGCCGATCAGCACCGCTGTCGAGCTGCTGTCCATGCTGGGTGCCAAGCCTGTCCCCGCCACGCTCCTCGCGATGATCCGGCGCCAGGTCCAACACATGGTCCGGCTGCTCGACGATTTGCTCGATGCGTCCCGCGTGACCGAAGGCAAGGTCGCACTGCAGGTGCGCCGGGTCGCCGTGGCCGAATTCATCCAGCAAGCCGTCGAGACAACGCGCGATCTCATCCGCACGAAAGAACAGCGGCTTGCGCTCGATCTGCCGGCGACGCCTCTGTACATGAGCGGGGATCCGGCCAGGCTGGTGCAGATCGTCTCCAACCTCCTGCAGAACTCGGCCAAGTACACCCCGAGAGGCGGCGACATCTCGATCAGCGCCCGACAGGACGGCGACAAGATCGTCCTGCGCGTGCGCGACAACGGCATGGGAATTTCCGCCAAGGCGTTGCCGCATGTGTTCGATCTGTTCGTCCAGGACGAGCGGGCACTGAGCCGCGCAGAGGGTGGTCTCGGCATCGGTTTGACGGTGGTGCGGCGCATGGTCGAACTGCACGGCGGCGCCGTCGAGGCGCATAGCAAGGGTCGAGACCAGGGAAGCGAGTTTGCCGTGACGTTTCCATCGACCGGGCGAGTCGAAGAAGCCGAGCTTTCTGCGACGGCCGTGGCCGCCCTGGCGCCCACACCGACGAGCATTCTGGTGGTCGAGGACAACGTCGATGCCGGCGGCGCGCTTGCGCAACTGCTCCGCATGTCCGGCCACGACGTCGAAGTGGCGCTCGACGGATTCGAGGGCATCGGACGATTCGACGAGTCCCGGCCCCGCGTCGTGCTCTGCGACATCGGCCTGCCGGGGATCAACGGCTACGAGGTTGCCCAGCGCATGCGCACTCGACGGCATGAACCGAGGCCTGCCATCATCGCGATCACGGGCTACGGTGACACGCAAGCATCCGAGCGCGCGTTTGCTGCCGGGTTCGACCACTGTGTCGTCAAGCCGGTCAACCCGGAAGCTCTGCTGCGACTGATCGATTCCGCACTGTTGGCAGAAGACGGGCCGGCATCGGGACATGGCCTCATCACGAGCCACGGCTCGTTGAAGGGACCGGATCAGCGAGAGCGAGCCAGCTGACGCCCGATCGGCAAACCGCGACGGCGGCGGTTCGCGATGGCGCCGGCGCCATTCCGGCCGCTTCATAGCCGCGGCGAATCGCCCCGTTTCCTGAATCGATTGGACAGGGTGATCCAGGCCCGCCGATACTGTCCGCCTATTGCAACGACGTTCATCAGTGAATCAACCGGTCATCCCGATCATCCTGGCGGCTGCCACCAAACAACGCAAACGCCAAGCGCCGAAAGGCCGCGTCGCCGACCCGCAATCGCTCGACGAGGTGCAAGCCCTGCTCGGCCCGCGGCCGTGGCGGCGCGACCTGCTGATCGAATACCTGCATGCCGTGAACGACCGCTACGGCCAGCTCGGCGCGCCGCATCTGGCGGCGCTGGCCAAGCTGATGAAGCTGGCGCAGACCGAGGTCTACGAGGTCGCGACCTTCTATCACCACTTCGACGTGGTCAAGGAAGGCGCCGACGGGAGCGTGGCCGCGCCTGCCGCGTTGACCGTTCGCGTCTGCGACGGGCTGAGCTGCGAGATGGCCGGCGCCAAGCACCTGCTCGAACGCCTGCCGACGATTCTCGGGCGCGACGTGCGCGTGATTCCTGCGCCCTGCGTCGGCCGCTGCGAACAGGCGCCCGCCGTCGTCGTTCACCACCAGCCCGTGCCGTACGCCACCGTCGAAGCGGTGCAGAGCCTGGTGCAGGCTGGCCACACCCGGCACGAGCCCGAACCCTATCTCGGCCTCGACGACTACGTCGCAGAAGGCGGCTACGCGCTCTTGCGCGACTGTGTCGCCGGACGGCGCAGCATCGACAGCGTGCTCGCGACGATGGAAGACTCGGGCCTACGCGGCCTCGGCGGCGCAGGCTTTCCGGCCGGCCGCAAGTGGCGCATCGTGCGCGGCGAGCCGGCGCCGCGGCTGATGGCGGTCAACATCGACGAAGGCGAGCCCGGCACCTTCAAGGACCGCTGGTATCTCGAGCGCGATCCGCACCGTTTCCTCGAGGGCATGTTGATCGCGTCGTGGGCCGTCGGCATCGCCGCGATCTACATCTATCTGCGCGACGAGTACCACGGTTGCCGGGCGCTGCTCGAGGCCGAGCTGGCCAAGCTGCGCGCGAATCCGCCGGTGCCGGATCTACCGCTCATCGAGCTGCGCCGGGGCGCCGGCGCCTACATCTGCGGCGAAGAGTCGGCGATGATCGAATCGATCGAAGGCAAGCGCGGCATGCCGCGCTTGCGCCCGCCTTATGTCGCGCAGGTCGGCCTGTTCGGCCGGCCGACGCTCGAGCACAACTTCGAGACTCTGTATTGGGTCCGCGAGCTGCTCGAAAAAGGCGCCACGTGGTTCGCGTCCCAGGGCCGCAACGACCGCAAGGGCCTGCGCAGCTTCTCGGTCTCTGGCCGGGTCAAGGAGCCGGGCGTGAAGCTGGCGCCAGCGGGCATCACGGTCAAGGAGCTGATCGCCGAATATTGCGGCGGCATGGCGGACGGACATGCGTTCTATGCCTACCTGCCCGGCGGTGCCTCGGGCGGCATCCTGCCCGCGGCGATGGGCGACATCCCGCTCGACTTCGACACGCTGCAGCCCTACGGCTGCTTCATCGGCTCGGCGGCGGTGATCGTGCTCTCGGATCGCGACCAGGCCAAAGACGCGGCGCGCAACATGATGCGTTTCTTCGAGCACGAGTCGTGCGGCCAGTGCACGCCGTGCCGCGTCGGCACGGCCAAGGCGAACCTGCTGATCGCGCCCGACAAGTGGGACGCGCCGCTGCTCGCCGAGCTCTCGCAGGTGATGCGCGACGCGTCGATCTGCGGGCTCGGGCAGGCGGCGCCGAACCCGGTCGACTGCGTCGTCAAGTACTTTCCGGGCGAGCTGGCCTGAGGACCGAGGACACGCCATGAATGCCATCACCCGCGCCGAGCGCGCCCAGATCGAAACGCCGACGGTGACGTTCACGCTCAACGGCCGCGAAGTCGTCGGCCGCGCCAGCGAATCGATCCTGCAGATCGCCGACCGCCAAGGCATCGAGATTCCGCGCCTGTGCTACCAGGACGGGCTCGACGCCGTCGGCAACTGCCGCTCGTGCATGGTCGAGATCAAGGGCGAGCGCGTGCTCGCCGCATCGTGCTGTCGCGCGCCGCAGGCCGGCATGGAGGTGACGACCGACAGCCCGCGCGCCCTCGCGTCGCAGCGGCTGGTGCTCGAGCTGCTGCAGGCCGACATGCCGGAGCGCGACTACACGCGCCACAACGAAGTCGACGAGTGGGCCGCCAAGCTCGAGGTCGGGAAGCCCCGCTTCGCGCCGCGGCCGTGGGTCCCGCCCGATCTCACCCACGCCGCCATCGCCGTCAACCTCGACGCCTGCATCCAGTGCACGCGGTGCCTGCGCGCCTGCCGCGACGAGCAGGTCAACGACGTGATCGGCCTGGCCTTTCGCGGCCAGAACGCGAAGATCGTCTTCGACATGGACGACGCCATGGGCGCGTCCACCTGCGTCGCTTGCGGCGAATGCGTGCAGGCCTGCCCGACCGGCGCGCTCATGCCGGCGCGCGAGGTCGGCCTGTCGGTGCCCGACCGCACGGTCGAATCGCTCTGCCCCTATTGCGGCGTCGGCTGCCAGCTCAAGTACCAGGTCAAGGACGACAAGATCCTCTACGTCGAAGGGCGCGACGGCCCGGCCAACCACGCGCGCCTGTGCGTCAAGGGCCGCTACGGGTTCGACTATGTGCGCCACCCGCAGCGGCTCACCGTGCCGTTGATCCGGCGCGCCGACGCGCCCAAGAGCGGCGAGTTCACGATGGATCCCGACAACGTCATGCAGGTCTTTCGCGAGGCCACCTGGGACGAGGCGCTCGACCTTGCCGGCGGCACGCTGCGCCGCCTTCGCGACACGCACGGGCCGAAGTCGCTCGCCGGTTTCGGCTCGGCCAAGGGCAGCAACGAAGAGGCGTATTTGTTCCAGAAGCTGGTGCGGCTCGGCTTCGGCAGCAACAACGTCGACCACTGCACGCGCCTTTGCCACGCGTCGAGCGTGGCGGCGCTGCTCGAGGGCATCGGCTCCGGCGCGGTGAGCAACCCGGTGATGGACGTGACGCAGGCCGAGGTCGTGATCGTGATCGGCGCCAACCCGTCGGTCAACCATCCCGTCGCCGCCAGCTGGATCAAGAACGCGGTGCGCAGCGGCGTCAAGCTGATCGTCATCGATCCGCGGCAGAGCGACCTGTCGCGCCTGGCGCATCGCTTCCTTCAGTTCAAGGCCGATACCGACGTCGCATTGCTCAACGCGATGATGCACACGATCGTCGAGGAAGGTCTCGTCGACGCCGCCTTCATCGCCGACCGCACGCTCGGCTACGACGCCATCGTCGAGAACGTCAAGGGCTACAGCCCCGAGCTGATGGCGCCCATCTGCGGCGTTGCGGCCAAGACCATCCGCGAGGTGGCGCGGCTCTACGCGACCAGCCGCGGCTCGATGATCCTCTGGGGCATGGGCATCAGCCAGCATATCCACGGCACCGACAACGCGCGCTGCCTGATCGCGCTGGCGCTGATGACCGGACAGATCGGCCGGCCCGGCACCGGCCTGCACCCGCTGCGCGGGCAGAACAACGTCCAGGGCGCGTCCGACGCCGGCCTCATTCCGATGATGTACCCCGACTACCAGCGCGTCGACAGTCCCGAGGCGCGCGAGCGTTTCGCGACCGCCTGGCAGGTGCCCGTGACGACGCTCGACGACAAGCCCGGCCTGACCGTGGTCGAAGTGATCAAGGGCATCTTCGCCGGCACGGTGCGCGGCATGTACATCATGGGCGAGAACCCGGCCATGAGCGATCCCGACGCCGACCACGCGCGCAAGGCGCTCGCCTCGCTCGACATGCTCGTCGTGCAGGACATCTTTCTCACCGAGACGGCCTACCTGGCCGACGTGATCCTGCCCGCTTCGGCCTTCCCGGAGAAGACCGGCACCTTCACCAACACCGACCGCTTCGTGCAGATGGGCCGCCAGGCGCTCCAGCCGCCGGGGCGGGCGCGGCAAGACCTGCGCATCATCATCGACATGGCGCGCCAGCTCGGCCAGGACTGGTCCTATGGCGAAGGCGAGGCGGCGGTGGCCGCCGTGTTCGACGAGATGCGCCACACCATGCCGAGCATCGGCGGCATCACCTGGGCGCGGCTGCAGGCCGAGCACAGCGTCACCTATCCATGTCTCGAAGAAGGCGACCCGGGCGACTCCGTCGTGTTCACGAAGACCTTCCCCACACCGACCGGCCGCGCGACCTTCGTGCCGGCCGACATCATTCCGGCCGACGAGCGCCCCGATGCCGAGTACCCGTTCGTGCTCATCACCGGGCGGCAGCTCGAGCACTGGCACACCGGCAGCATGACGCGGCGCTCGGCCGTGCTCGATGCGATCGAGCCCGATCCGGTGGCGCTGCTGCACCCGGACGACCTCGTGACGCTCGGCGCCAGGCCCGGCGATCTGGTGACGATCGCGTCGCGGCGCGGCACCGTGACGCTCTACGCGCGTGCCGACGAAAGCTCGCCGAAGGGGTCGGTCTTCATGGCCTTTTGCTACTACGAAGCCGCGATCAACAAGCTCACGAACTCGGCGCTCGATCCGTTCGGCAAGATTCCGGAATTCAAGTACTGCGCCGTCCGCGTGAGCCTCGGCGGCCCTGCGCCGGTGCAGGCCAGCTTTGGCGGCGGCCAGATCCTCGCGGGTGCGACGGCCCTCGTCTGACTCGGCGCATGAATGCGGCGGCGTGGCGCGGGCCGCGGGACGCCGGCGACTCAGCCCGAACGTCGCTGCAATTGCTCCAGATCGGCGAGCGTGTTGGCGTTGAAGAACGCGCTCGCCTCCTCGAACACCACCTCCGCACAGTGATGTTGGGCCGTCCATTTGCCGATCTTGCCCTGCCCGCTGCGCAGGAAGGCATTTGCGCTCTCGACCAGCGTCGCCCGCATCAGGAGGAACACCGGCTGGCGGTGCAGCGCGCCGTCTTCGCGGGCCACCGCCATCACCATCTCGCAGTCGGGCGCGGTCCATCCGCGCGCCAGCCGCTCGACCAGATCGAGCGGGAAATTCGGCGTGTCGCACGGCACCGTCACCAGGTACGGCGTACCGCAATGCTGCATGCCGGCGAGCATGCCGGCGAGCGGCCCCGGGTATTCGGGCAGCGCGTCGGGCCACACCGGCACGCCCATCGCCTCGTACTCGGCGAGGTGGCGATTGGCATTGATCGCCACGGCTCCGACCTGCGGCGCCAGGCGCAGCAAGGCGTGCTGCGCGAGCGGCCTGCCGGCATGCATCTGCAGGCCCTTGTCGACGCCTCCCATGCGCGTGCCGCGCCCGCCGGCCAGAACCAGCCCCGTGATGTCGCTCGTGTCGATGACCATCGCAAATCGTATCGCCGAACCACCGACACCGCTGCGGCGACACTGCGCACCTGAGCGAAAAGAAGACGACCGACGATGCTGCTGCTGCCCGAAGCCCAAGCGATGAAGCCCGTGCCCGGCGCGCCTCGGCTCACGAGCGCGGTGTGCGAGTTGCTGCGCCAGATCCAGGTCGTCGACGAATACGGCCAGCAGCGCCAGATCAACATTCCCGCCGAGCGGCCGCTGACGATCTTCGTCGACAAGCGCGAGCTGGTGACGCTGATGACGCTCGGCGCCTGCCCCGAGCTGCTGACGCTCGGCTACCTGCGCAATCAGCGCCTGATCGGCGACGTCGCCGAGGTGGAATCGATCACCGTCGACTGGGAAGTCAACGCGGCCGCGGTGAAGACGCGCGCCGGCCTCGTCGACATGGCGGCCAAGACGGCGCATCGCGTCGTCACCACCGGCTGCGGCCAGGGCACGGTGTTCGGCGACCTGATGGGCCAGATCGCCGACGTGCATCTGCCAGCGCTGGCCGCCGCGCGGATCGGGCAAGGCACTCTCCTGCGCATGCTCGAGACGATGCGCCAGCAGGACAGCATCCACCGCAAGGCCGGATCCGTGCACGGCTGTGCTCTCTTTCGCGGCGCCTCGCTGCTCGTCTTCGTCGAAGACGTTGGGCGGCACAACGCCATCGACACCATCGCCGGATGGATGGCGATGCACGACGTCGCCGCAAGCGACAAGATCTTCTACACGACCGGCCGCCTGACCAGCGAGATGGTGATGAAGTCGGCGCAGATCGGCGTGCCGATCATCGTTTCGCGCAACGGTGTCACGGCGATGGGCTACGACATGGCGTCCAAGCTCGGCATGACGCTGTTCGGCCGTGCCGCGAACCGCCATTTCCTTTGCTACACGGGCACCGAGCGCTTCGATGCCGAGCCCGATCCTCCGCGCGTCAGCGTGCGCGCCGCGGCGATCTGAGCGGACGCTTCAGGCGAGGCCGTCGAACAGCCACACGTCGACGAATTCGCCGGCAGCCACCGAGCCTTGCTCGCTGCCAAGCACCAGCAGGCAATTGGCTTCGCTCATGCTGCGCAGCACGCCCGCTCCCTGCGACCCGGTGAGCCGCACCTGCCAGCTGCCGTCGCCTGCCGGCTCGACGATTGCGCGCTGAAATTCGGTGCGGCCCGGGCGCTTGCGGATCGCGCTCGCGCAGCGAGCCTGCAGCACCGGCAAGGGGTTCGGCGCCGCGCCCGCCAGGGCGAGCAAGGCGTCACGCGCGAAGACGTAGAAGGTCACGAGCGCGGCCACCGGATTGCCCGGCAGCGCGAACAGCCACGCCGGCTGCTCGTGCGACGCTCGACGCAGCGGGCCGAAGGCGAAAGGCCGGCCGGGCCGCATCTCGACCTTCCAAAACATCACCTCGCCCATCCGGCCGAGGATCTCGCGCGTGTGGTCGGCCTCGCCGACGCTCACGCCGCCGCTGGTCAGGACCGCGTCGGCGTGCTCGATCGCCGCCTGCATCGTCGCCTGCAGCGCCTCGGGGCTGTCGGCGACGAGGCCGTAGTCGATGACGTCGACGCCGATGCGCTGCAAGGCGCCGAGCAGGCTGTAGCGGTTGCTGTCGTAGACGCTGCCCGGATCGAGCGCCTGGCCGAGGCTGCGCAGTTCGTTGCCGGTGGAAAAGAGCGCGACCCGGAGCTTGCGAAAGACACCGACGGCATCGATGCCGAGCGAAGCGATCAGGCCCAGGTCGGCCGGCTTGAGGACGCGGCCGGCACACAGCGCCGGGCGCCCGGCCGCGAGATCTTCGCCGCGCAGGCGGCGGTTCTCGCCGGTCCTGATGGTCTGCGGCGCGAATCGCACGAGCTCGCCATCGACCTTGCACAGCTCTTGCGGAACCACGGTGTCGAGGCCTGCCGGCATGACCGCGCCCGTCGTGATCCTGATCGCTTCGCCGGCGGCCACGACGCCGCTGAACGATCCGCCGGCGAGCGATGCACCGACGACACGCAGCGTCGTCGGCCCGTCGGCGACGATGTCGCGACCACTGAACGCAAAGCCGTCCATGGCCGAGTTGTCGTGGCCGGGAACGTCGATCGGCGAGACGACGTCGGCGGCGAGGACGCGTCCGAGCGCGCGTTCGAGCGGCACGCGTTCCGACTCGGTGACCGGGCGCAGGACGGCGGCGATGGCGGAACGCGCCTCGGCGACGCTGAGCTTGGGATCGCCGGCAGCGAGTGGAGAAAGGCCGAGTTCGGTCATGAGCTACGGCGAGGCGTTCGGGAAGAACAGCTGCTGGCCGCCGATGCGGTAGGCAGCGACCGTCGCCTGGCCGTCCGGCGACACGACCCAATCGGCGAACGCCTGGGCGAGCGCGGTCTTGGTCTGTGGGTGTCTGGCCGGGTTGACGACGATGACGCCGTACTGGTTGAAGAGCTTGCGGTCGCCCTCGACCAGCACGACGAGATCGCCGCGATTCCTGAAGCTCAGCCAGGTGCCGCGATCGGACAGCACATACGCTCCTGTCGACGAGGCGATGTTGAGCGCCGGCCCCATGCCGCAGCCGCACTCCTTGTAGCCGGCCATCCGGCTCGCCGGCGCGTCGATGCCGGCGGCCTTCCAGTAGCGCAGCTCGGCCGCGTTGGTGCCGCTCTTGTCGCCACGCGATATGAAGGACGCAGGCGAGGCCGCGAGCCTGGTCAGCGCGGCGACGATGTCGTTGCCCCTGACATGCGCCGGATCGCCGCTCGCGCCGACGAGGATGAAGTCGTTGTACATCACGTCGCGGCGTTGCAGGCCCCAACCTTCGGCGACGAACTTTTCCTCGGCCGCCTTGTCGTGCACGAAGAGCACGTCGGCATCGCCGCGCCTGCCCATGTCGAGCGCCTGGCCGGTGCCGACGGCGACCACGTGCACGTCGATCCCGGTCGCCTTCTTGAACGCCGGCAGCATGTACGGGAACAGGCCCGATTGCTCGGTGCTCGTGGTCGAAGCCATGGTGATGAATCGATCCTGCGCCGACGCAGCCAGCGCTGGCAGCAGCAACGCCGCCGCGCACGCCAGGCCCCACACGGCGCGGCGAGCCGCTCCCTTCACACGTCGATCGCCCATGTCAGCCGTCCCTTCAAGAACAGGTCGGCGCGGCCTTGCGCACCGGTGTTGAAAAAAGCCTCGGTCGGCAGATCGGTGTCGATCCGGCCGCCGTCCATGTAGACGACGCGGGTCGCGAGGCGCTTGGCCTGGCCGAGATTGTGCGTGCTCATCACCAGGGTCATGCCCTCGGCGGCGAAGCCGGCCAGCAGCGACTCGACCTCCTTTTTAGCCGACGGATCGAGGTTGGCGGTCGGCTCGTCGAGAAAGAGGATGTCGGGGCGAACAGCCCAGCCGCGGGCAAGCGCGAGGCGCTGCTGCTCGCCGCCCGAAAGCGACCGTGCCGGGCGATCGCGCAGCGTCGCCAGTCCGACCCGGCGCAGCGCCTGCATCGCGCGCTCGCCGCGTTCCTGCCGCGGCATGTGCCGATGCGCCAGCCAGAGCGCGAGGCGCAGGTTGTTCCAGACCGACAGGCGCAACAGGAACGGGCGCTGGAACACCATCGCCTGCACGCCCGCCGCAGCTGCGACCTCGCGCCGCCCGGAGTACGCGACGACGCCATGGAGCAGGCGCAGCAAGGTGGTCTTGCCGGAGCCGTTGGCGCCGACGATGGCGACGACGTCGCCGGCGTGGACGCGCAGGTTCGCGTCGCGCAGCGCATCGACGGCGCCGAACGACACCGACGCGCCGTGCAAGGCAAGCAGTTCCCGGGGCGGGGCCGGCGTCGTCATGGGAGCTGCGCCGCATGCAACTCGTTGCTGCGAGGCACCAGCGCGATCACGATGTTGAGCAGCGCCACCACGGCGAGCAGGATGAAGCCGAGCGCCAGCGCCAGCGGCAAGTCGCCCTTGCTCGTCTCGAGCGCGATCGTCGTCGTCATGACGCGGGTGAAGCCGGCGATGTTGCCGCCGACGATCATGACGGCGCCGACCTCGGCGATGGCGCGGCCGAAGGCGATCAGCAGCAGGGTGACGACCGCCCAGCGTTCGTGCAGCAGCATCAGCAAGGCGCAGAGCAGCGGCCCGGCACCAAGCGAGCGAAGCTGGTCGCCGCCGTCGCGCAGCGCATCGGCGACGACCTGCCGAGCCAGCGCCGCGACGATCGGCAACGCCAGCATCGTCTGAACGATCACCATGGCGGTCGGCGTGTAGAGCAGGCCCCAGGAACCGAGCGGGCCGCTGCGCGACAGCAGCAGATACACGGCGAGGCCGGCAACGACCGACGGCAGTGCCAGCAGCGTGTCGAGCGCCAGCAAGACCACGCGCCTGCCGCGAAAGCGCGCCACCGCCAACCACGCACCCGCCGCGAGGCCGAGCCAGGCCGCGAAAAAGCAGGCGGAGCCGCTGACCGCGAACGACAGCGCCACCGTGCGAACCAGCGAGGCATCGGCGCCGGCGACCAGACCGAAGGCGGTAGCGAGGATGTCGGTGAACGTCGTCAATGCGCGGCTCTCATGGCGCTATTTTCACGCCCCGCTGCTGCGCATCGCGGAACCGCCCGGCTGACGGGATTCGTCAGGCCGGCGCAGTTCGTCGGCCCCGGAGCAAGTTGGCTCTTGCGCCCCGGCTACTCCGTGACGTCGAACGGCCAGGTCAGCATCATCTCGTCGGCAGCATCGATCGGATCGACGTGACCCCGGAGCGGGTAGACACACTGCGCGAGGTCGAACAACTGGTCCTCCGTCAGGGGCGCCTGGCGATAGATCAGGTACGCATAGAACGAGCACTGCCACGAAAATCGATCGATCGGTTTCGCTGTCGCTGCCTGCGGGTTCATCGGCGCCAACAGAGGCAAGGTCCGTACCGACGCAAAAAGTGACGAAATGCGCGCCTGCCGCTCACCGGCTCGCCGTCACGCGCCGTTCGTCGGGCAGCAGCCAGGTCAAGACGCCGAGGAGCGGAAGATAGGCGCAGATGGCGTAGACGAACTCGATGCCGCGCGCATCGGCCACGGCGCCGAGCACGGCAGCGCCGAGGCCGCCCATGCCGAACGCGAAGCCGAAGAAGAGGCCCGAGACCGTGCCCACCTTGCCCGGCATGAGCTCCTGGGCAAAGACGAGGATGGCCGAAAAGGCCGACGCGATCACGAAGCCGATCACCACCGTGCAGGCCGTCGTCCAGGCGAGGTCGACGTGCGGCAACGCGAGCGTGAAGGGCGCAGCACCGAGGATCGATCCCCAGATCACCCGCTTGCGGCCGATCCGGTCGCCGATCGGGCCACCGAGGAGCGTGCCCGCGGCCACCGCCAGCAGGAAGACGAACAGGTGCATCTGCGCCGCCTGCAGCGAGGTGTGGAAGCGCGAGATCAGGTAGAACGTGTAGTAGCTCGTCAGGCTGGCGAGATAGAAGTACTTGGAAAAGATCAGCACGAGCAGAACGACGATCGATCGCGCGACCACCTTCCGAGGCAAGGTCGACTGCTGCGCCGCCGGCTTGTTCTTCGGCGTGCGCACCGCACCCGATTGGCGATGCTTGTACCAGGTGCCGACGCGCCAGAGCAGCGTGATGCCGACGAGGGCGGCGAGCGCGATCCAGGCGATGCTGCGCTGCCCGTACGGGATCACGAGCCAGGCGGCGATCAGCGGCCCCGCCGCGCTCCCGGCATTGCCGCCGACCTGAAAGATCGACTGCGCCAAGCCGTGCCGGCCACCCGATGCGAAGCGGGCGATCCGTGACGCCTCCGGGTGGAAGATGGCCGAGCCCGTGCCGATGATCACCGCCGCCAGCAGGAGCACCGCGAAGCTCGGCGCGAACGCCAGAACGAGCAGGCCGAGCAGGGTTGCGCCCATGCCGAAGGACAGCGAGTACGGCAGCGGATGCTGGTCCGTGTAGCGGCCCACCAGAGGCTGCATCAGCGACGCCGTGATCTGGTAGACGAGCGAGATGACGCCGATCTGTGTGAAGCTCAGCGCGAAATTGGCCTTCAGCAGCGGATAGATCGCGAGGATCGTCGACTGCGTCATGTCGTTCAGGAAATGCGAGAAGCTGAGCGCCGACAGCATGCGGAAATGGGTGTCGCTCGCCGGCGCAGGGCCTGCGACGCGCTGCGCGTTCGCTGCCGCGGCTGTGGAAGCGGAAGCAGACGAGCTCATGGGCAGGTCGAGGCGGACGTCATGGTCGGGCGCCTCATTGTCGGCGCGTGCGGCAGTCGCCGGGCTCAACCGGCAAGACCCGGGGCGCGGTGGTTCGAGACGATGTGCAGCTCGCGCTCGTTCGCCGGAATCCAGATGTGCTGGTAGTAGATCGGGTCCGACTCGCCCAGGTACGCCAGGGCGCGGATCGAGGTGCAGGTCTGCGTCTGGCCGATTCCGATCCGCAAGGCGATTTCCGGCGTTGTACGCTGCTGGCGCACCAGCAGATCCACCTTGTGGATCGCTTGGCCGACGGCGCGAAAGATGATCTCCTTGAAGTTCTGGCTCGAGAGCCTCTCGATCGGCGTCGACCGGAAGACCGGGAGGCGCGCTGCATCGACGACGAAGGTCGTGTAGACGGCGAACTCGTCGGCGACGCGGATCCTGCGATCGATCCTGATGACCTGGGGGCAGCGCAGATGCAGGCCCCAATCGCCGCTGGCCGCCAGCCGCTGGCGCGTCAGCACCTCCGGATAGACCGGCAAATACCCGTCGCCGTCGTCGTTGACGAATCGGCAGTGAAAGGGATGCTCCATCTGCCCGTCCGGCGCCCGGTCGGACACGAACGAGCCCTGGCCGGGCGTGCGGTGGATGACGCGCTCTTCGACGAGCTGGCGCAGGGCGCGCTGGATCGTGCCGAGGCTGAGCGGCAACACCTCGGCGAGCTCCTGCTCGTTCGGCATGCGCGTGCCGGGGGCGAGCTGCCCGCTCGCCACCGCGTGCAGCAGCGCATCGTGCAGGGCCATGTACTTCGGAAGGCCGGGCCGGTTGAAGCGGCCGAGCAGTTGCGACAGGTCTTTCGCGTCGAGCTTCGTCACGGCGACTTCCTGAAGATGTTGACCTGCTGCGATCCGTGGATACTATATAGCTTTGCATGAACTGACGATTGAACATGCCCGATCGACATCCGCCGCGCAACGTCCTCGTCATCATGTCCGACGAGCACAACCCGAAGGTCATGGGCTGCAGCGGCCACCCTGTCATCTCCACGCCGCACCTCGACGCGCTGGCGGCGCGCGGCACCCGCTTCAGCTCGGCCTACACGACCAGCCCGGTCTGCGTGCCGGCCCGCGCCGGCTTCGCTCTCGGCAAGTACATCCACCAGATCGGCTTCTGGGACAACGCCGACGCCTACGACGGCTCGCTTCCCAGCTGGCACCACGTGCTGCGCGGGCGCGGCCACGACGTGGTGTCGATCGGCAAGCTGCATTTCAACCGCACCGATGTCGATCACGGCTTCAGCGAGGAGCAGGTGCCGATGCACATCCTCGACGGCAAGGGCGACCTGCTCGGGCTGGTGCGCGACGACATCCCGCGACGCGGCGGCGCGAAGAAGATGGTGGCGATGGCCGGCCCGGGCGAGTCGTCGTACACGCTGTACGACCGCGACATCTGCGCCCGCGCCCAGGTCTGGCTGCACGAGCGCAAGACGAGACAGAAGGCGCATGCGAACGACGATGTGGCCAAGCCGTGGGCGCTGTTCGTGTCCTTCGTCGCGCCGCACTTTCCGCTCACCGCGCCGCCGGAGCACTACTACCGCTACTTCGATCAGACGCTGCCGATGCCGCGCCTCTACGCCCGGGAAGAACGGCCGCGCCACCCTTACCTCGAGGACTACCGCAACAGCTTCTGCTACGACGATCACTTCAAATCCGAGGCCGACGTGCACCGCGCGCTCTCGGGCTACTTCGGCCTGGTGAGCCTGCTCGACGAGCACATCGGCAAGGTCCTCTCGGCCCTGCGCGCGGCCGGGCTGGAGCCGACCACCGACATCGTCTACACGAGCGACCACGGCGACAACCTGGGCGCACGTGGGCTCTGGGGCAAGTCCACCATGTACGATGAGATCGCCGGCGTGCCGCTCATCGTCGCCGGGCCGAGCTTTCCCCGCGGCAAGGTGGTGAGCACACCGGTCAGCCATGTCGACGCATTCCCGACCATCCTCGAATGCGCGGGCGAATCCTTCGAGGCGGTTCGCGACGGGCATCCCGGCCATTCGCTCGTCGACCTGGCGCACGGGCTCGAGCCCGATCGCACCGTGCTGAGCGAATACCACGGCATGGGCTCGAGCACCGGCGCCTACATGATCCGGGTCGGCCGATTCAAGTACGTGTACTACGCGAAGTACCCGCCGCAGCTGTTCGACCTGGCGAACGATCCGGACGAGACCAGCGACCTGGCCGGCCACGCCGACATGGCGGCAACGCTCGAGACCTGCCGAACCAAACTGTTCGCCATGCTCGATCCGGTCGCCGTCGACGGCCAAGCCAAGGCGCGGCAGGCCGAGTTGCTGGCCGCCAACGGCGGACGCGATGCCGTGATCGCGCGCGGCGATCTCGGCTTCACGCCCGCGCCGGGCGTCGCCGCCACATTTCTCTGAACGACGAGCCCATGGGAATACAGATGCCTCGACGCCTCCACCCGGCCCTCGCGGCGGTCATCGCCATCGCCGCCATGGTCCACGCCGGCCACGCCGACGCCGAGGCATGGCCGAGCAAGCCGATCCATCTGATCGTCGGCTATCCGGCCGGCGGCGGCCTCGATTTCGTGACGCGCGCCGTCGCCCAGAGGCTGAGCGAGGGCCTGGGGCAGCAGGTGATCGTCGAAAACCGATCGGGCGCGAGCGGCTCGATCGGCGCCGACTACGTGGCCCGGGCCGCAGCCGATGGCTACACGCTGTTCATGGCCTCGCCAGCCGAAATCGTCGTCGGCCCGGCCGCCGGACAGAAGATTCCGTACAACCCGGAGACCGATCTTCTGCCGGTCGCGCTCGCCGGAGAGACGCCGCTGGTGATCGTCATCAACCCGGCCGTGCCGGCGAAGGATCTCGCCGAGTTCATCGCCTACGCGAAGGCGAACCCAGGCAAGCTGAACTACGGAACGCCCGGCACCGGCAGCTCGATGCAATTCGCCGGCGAAGCGTTCAATGCCGGCGTCGGCACGCAGATCCAGCACGTGCCCTACCGCGGCGCCGCACCTGCCCTGGCCGACGCGCTCGGCAACCAGGTGCCGATGGCCATCGTCGGCATGCCGCCGACGGTCGGCGCCGTGAAGGCGGGCAAGCTGCGGGCGATTGCAGTGACATCGCAGAAGCGCTCGAACGTCATGCCCGACGTGCCGGCCGTGGCCGAGCTCAAGGGCATGGGCGACTACCGCTTCACGAACTGGATGGGCGTCTTCGCGCCGGCGAAGACGCCGGCCGCGATCGTCGAGCGGATCGGCGCCGAGATCGCGAAGATGGTGCAGGAGCCTGCGACTCGCAAGCTCCTGCTCGACAACGGCGTCGAGCCCCAGGGCATGCGCGGCGCCGAGTTCGCGGCCTTTCTGAATTCGGAACGGCAGCGCTACCGGAAGGTCGCGGCGGAGCGCGGTATCCATTTCGAAGAGTAGCCGGAACGAAGGAGTCGAGATGCACCTGTTGCGCACACTGATCGCGGCGTTGTCCCTGGCGCTGGCCGCCGCGAGCATCGGCATGAACCCTGCCTGCGCCGCCTATCCCGACAAGCCCGTGCGCGTGATCGTGCCCTTTGCTCCCGGTGGCGCGACCGACGTCGTGGCGCGCAGCCTGGCGTCGCGCCTCAGCCAGATGTGGAGCCAGCCGGTCGTGGTCGAGAACAAGCCCGGCGCGGGCGGCAACATCGGCGCCGACGTGGTGGCCAAGGCTGCGGCCGACGGCTACACGATCCTGCTGGCATCGCCGGCCGAAATCGTCATCAACCCGCACCTGTACGCGCGCATGCCGTACGACCCAGCGAAGGATCTCGCACCGGTCACGAAGATCGCCGCCGCGCCGCTCGTGCTCGTCGTCAATCCGTCGGTTCCGGCGCACACCGTGGCCGAGCTCGTCGAGTACATCAAGAACCAGAAGACCGGCGTCAGTTACGCCTCGTCAGGCACCGGTGGCCCGCAACATCTCGCGGCCGAGCAGTTCCGCCTGATGACGGGCATGAACCTGGTCCACATCCCGTACAAGGGCGGCGCGCCCGCGGTCAGCGATCTGCTGTCCGGCCAGGTGCCGATGTTCTTCGCGGGCTTGCCGCCGGCGCTGCCGCACATCAAGGCCGGCAAGCTGCGCGCGCTGGCCGTCACCACGGCCACGCGCTGGCCGGCCTTGCCCGATGTGCCGACCGTCTCGGAAGCGGGTCTTCCCGGCTTCAACATCGAGAACTGGCAGGGCATCTTCGTGCCTGCGGGAACGCCGCCGGACATCATCAACCGGCTGGCCCGCGACATCGCCACGGTCGCCGGCGAAAAGGAGTTCTCCGATCGCCTGACCGCGCAGGGCGCGGCACCCGCGACGATGTCGCCGGCGGAGTTCACCGCCTTCGTGCGTGCGGAAACCATCAAGTACGGGCGACTCGTGAAGGAATCGGGAGCAAAGGTCGAATGAGATCCGATGACATGACACGAAAGCTCCCGACCGAAGCCGGCGACGCCGATCGGCGCCGCGTCGTCGGCGCGGTCGCGGCGATCGCGGCGCTGCTCGCCCTGCCGGCACGGGCGCAGTCGTTTCCGGGCAAGCCCTTTCGCCTCATCGTCCCGTTTCCGCCCGGCGGCCCGACCGACATCGTCGCCCGCCCGTTCGCGCAGATGCTGGCCGAGTCGTCGGGGCAGCAGGTGATCGTCGACAACCGCGGCGGTGCGGGCGGTTCGATCGGCGCCGACATCGTCGCCAAAGCGGCACCCGACGGCTATTCGCTCCTGATCGGCACTGTCGGCACGCACGCGATCAACCCGGCCCTCTACCGCAAGCTCCCCTACGACGCGACCAAGGACTTCACGGCGCTCGGCCTGATCGCCTCGGCGCCGGTGGCGGTGGTCGTCAATCCGCGTGCGCCCTATGCCAGCATCGCCGAGCTCATCGCCGCCGCGAAGAAGGATCCGGGCGGCATCAATTTCGGCTCGGCGGGCAATGGAACGCCGGGCCATCTCACCGGCGAGATGTTCGCCAAGGCGGCCGGCGTCGAGCTGAAACACGTTCCCTACAAGGGCAGCGCACCGGCCGTCAGCGATCTGCTCAGCGGCCAGATTCCGCTCATGTTCGATCCGGTGCAGTCGGTGCTGCAGCACGTGCGTGGCGGCAAGCTGCGCGCGCTCGCCGTCAGCAGCGCCGAGCGCTCGTCCGTGCTGCCGCAGGTGCCGACGCTCAACGAGTCGGGCCTGAAGGGCTTCGAGGCGACCGCCTGGTGGGCGCTGTTCGCGCCGGCCGGCCTGCCGCCGGCCATCGCCGCGACGCTGACCGCCGATGCCAGACGCATCGTCGAGGCGGCGCCGTTTCGCGATCGCCTGCTCGAGATCGGGGTGCAGACGCCGGGCGGCTCGACGCCAGCCTTCGCCGACTTCCAGCGCGCCGAGATCGCCAAGTGGGGCCGTGCCGTGCGCGACTCCGGTGTGACGCTCGACTGATGGTTGGCGCGACCTCATGGCAACGAGCGGTCACGGACGCAAGGTGAACCCCGGATGAAGCTGAACGATGAAGAGAAGGCGATGCTGGCGGGCGAGCTGGGCCGCGTGCCGCAGATCGCCGTCGAGCACCAGATCAAGGTCGGAGATTTCTTCGGTGCCCCCGATTTCGTACCCGTCTCGCAGGCCCACATCATGGCCGACACCGAAAGCCTCGGTGAAGCCGGCGTGCGCTGGCTCGAAGCCATGGCCGACGAAGACGGCGGCCGCGGCCGCGTGCGCATCCCGACGATCACCGATCCGCGCGGCACCGATTTCGCCAAGGCGGCCCTGCTCAAGCACGCGCCGTGGATGCTCACGCTCGAACGGCGCACGATCGACGCCTTCATCCGTCTCGGTGTGTCGATGACCGACACCTGCATCAACTACCAGACGATCCAGGCGCCGACGCGCGGCGAGCATGTCGCGTTCGGCGACACCGGTGTCGTCATCTATTCCAACTCCGTCTGCGGCGCGCGCTCGAACTTCGAGGGTGGCCCGTCGGCGCTGTCGGCCGGCCTCACCGGGCGCACGCCGCGCTACGGTTTTCATCTCGACGCACAGCGCCAGGCCACGGTCCGACTTCGCGTCGACTGGACGCCGACGACGCTCAACGACTGGGGCGCGCTCGGCGGCGTCATCGGCAAGCTGGCCGGCAACTACTGGTCGGTGCCGGTCGTCGAAGGGCTCGAAGGCGCGCCCGGCTCGGATGCGTTGAAGCATTTCGGCGCCGCGATGGCGAGCTTCGGCTCGATCGCCCTGTTCCACCTGGTCGGCATCACGCCCGAGGCGAGCCGGCTCGGCGACGTCAGCGGCGATCGGTTGCCGGTGTCGAGGCGCATCGGCCAGGCCGACGTCAAGGCCTTGCAGAACGCCTACGCGGCGTCCGACGAGATCGACGTCGTCGTCTTCTCGGCACCGCAGCTGAGCCTCTACGAGCTGCGCCGCATTGCCGAGCTGTGCGAAGGCCGTCGCTTCCTGAAGCCCGTCCTCGCCATGACGAGCCCGCAGGTCAAGCCCGATGCCGATCGCATGGGCTTCACGGAGCGCATCGAAGCAGCCGGCGGACAGGTGATGAGCGGCATGTGCTTTTACCAGTCGTATGCGCGCGAGATGGCCGAGGCCAACGGCTGGAAGCGGCTGGCGACGAACAGCGCCAAGCTCGTCAACATCCTCGGCGGTTACGGCTACGTCCCCATGCTGGCGACGATGGAGCAGTGCATCGAAGCGGGCGAGACGGGAAGGCTGTCATGAGCACCGGCATGGCGTCGATCGGCGACGGAGCGACGCCTATCCATGAATTCAAGGCCCGTCACGGCATCGGCGCCAAGGTGCGCGGCGTCGCGCTCGTCGCGAGCGACGGCTTCAGCGCGCGCTACGACCTCGACCGCATCGCCGGCATCTTTTCGCGGCCCGGGCACAAGCTGGCGGGCCAGTCGTACGTCGGCCGCGTGCTCGTGCTCGACACCGCCAAGGGCGGCGTCGCCACCGCCTGGATGCTGCACGAGATGGCCTCTCGCGGCGTGGTGCCGCTGGCGATCGTCTTCAACAGCGTCAATCCGATCCTTGCCCAGGGAGCGGCCTTCGGCAACTTGACGATGCTCGCCGGTTTCGACGAGGACATCACGTCGAAGGTGCCGTCGGGAGCGACGGTCGAGATCGACCCGGCAACGCGGCTGTTGCGGGTTTTCTAGACGCCCGGCTAGGTGTCGAGCGCGAGATGGACGAGCAGGCCCTCGACGGGTTGCTCGTCCTGCTGGCGAACCACTTCGCGCGCCACGCCGCGCACGCCGAAGCCGTGCGCCGCAGCGAGCCGACGAATCGATGGCTCGCTGTGCGCGAAGCGCAGGGTGGGAAGCAGGTCGTAGCCGAGCTCCGCGTCGCACGACTCGACGGTGAATCCGAAACTGCCTTGCGGTGTCAGCACCCGGCGGGCGCCAGCAAAGACAGCCTGCAGATCGCCGATGTAGATGAAGGCGTCGCAACAGACGATCAGGTCATAGCGCTCCTTGGCGCGCAGCAGGTGCTGCTGCAGATCGGCCAGCACGAGCCGCGCATAGCGACCGGTCTTTCGCGCTTCGGCGAGCATGCGCGCCGACAGGTCGACGCCGTCGATGCGGCGCACCGCCGCGCCCAGCGCCACGCCCGTGAGGCCGGTGCCGCAACCGAGATCGAGAGCGGCGTCGAACGGCACGTCGCGGTCGCGTGCGAGGAGGTCGGCGAGAAGCCGGGGAGCCTGGTACCGCAGCTCCTGCACGAGATGCGTGTCGAACCGCTCCGCGTACTGGTCGTAGAGGGCACTGACGAAGCCGGTGGGTGCAATCGACGCCACCGGCCCGACGCCCACGGCACTCAGAAAGAAGGCGTTCAGCGCCGGGTCGTCGCCGGCAGCGATGGCGCGCTCGAAGCACTGGCTCGCCTCGGCGAGCCGGCCGGCCCGGCGCAGCAGATTGCCGAGCTGGCGCCAGGCCCTGCCATTGCCGGGATCGAGAGCCGTCGCCTGCAGGAAGCAGGCATAGGCGTCGTCGGTCCGGTGGTCATCCTCGAGAGCGAGGCCGCGTTGCAGGGCAGCCGCCGACTCGGCCTGCCCTTCCTGCCTCAAGGCGCGTTCTTGAGGTTCTTGTCGAGGAAGCG